>DULL01000090.1 GCA_012840395.1 Clostridiaceae bacterium
GCAATCCAGCCTAACATGCCCTGTACTCATTATCAACAGCTTTCGCGGCATAAAAGCTTATGGTTATTAGCTGATTAACTACCGTTTAACAACCGAGGTAATTTACACACTAATTTGGACTTGACTGGACCATTATCTTTTCAATATAATTACTATATAATATACAAAATAATAAGAAAGCTATAAATAATAGGAGTAAACATATGACTAATACCGAAAAAACAAAAATTGTTGCTGAGAATCTTAATTCAAAAATTAAGTATAATCTAGATCGACATGTAAAATCCACCAGAAAGCAATTAAAACAAATGCTAAAGAATTACGAAGATGATCCCTATTATCTTTTTTACGATGTAGCTATATCTGCAATCTCAGAGGCATATATAATGATAGCCGGTACTATTAGAACCTGGGAGAATGAAGGTATTGCTGAACTCCAGGGAATTACTCCCAAAGAATATTTTAGCAGTTTGGAATCAGTAAATGAGATTATTGAAATAATATCTTTTATTACTACTGATATAGATATAATTCTTGTTCCATCTTTAGTTAACAAAATAATAGAACTGAAGGATTCAATATCAGACGAATTATTTAGAATTTTAGAAAACATGCAGGTAGATGAAAGCAAATGCCTTAACAATCAACAGCTGGCGGCTATTAAGATTGCGGGAATATCAGCTCTGCCCAAGTATTTGAACCCAATATTAAATATTTTTACTCAACTTGATAGTGAAAAAACTGACGAAGATACATATGCAGTGTTGACAAGAAGTCTGGTTGATATAGGTATGCCTGCACTAAATTCTATTATTAATATGATAGAGAATAGTGGTCAGAACGATAAACTTTATCCTTTTCTGATTGATGTAGTTGCAAAGATTGGTCATGATAATAAATCAGAGGATATATATAATTTTTTAAAAAAACAATTTAGAAATAGCGAATTTAGAGTTATAGAAGCAAAAGCATTAGCCACCTATGGCGATGGCAGGGCTATTCCTGCTATTAGAGGCTATATTGAGAAAAATCTGGATGAGATATCATCAGAGGAATATGATTTACTCCGCCATGCCATATTGGACCTGGGTGGAAATACCGATGATCTTGATGAGTACTTTGAAGATTATGAAGATTACGAAGAAGAGGATTATGAAGAGATATATGATGAAGAATTCGGTGAAGAAGATTGACGAATGTTTTAGATATATGCTTCATATCGAGGATAAATCAAAAATGAGATGTCAAAAATCCTAAAAACTCTTGATTATTGTACAAGCATATGTTAAATTGATAATGCTTGATTATTAATGATAAAATATTAAAATATTTAAAAAAATAATTAATGGATTAAAAATTAAGAGATTAATTATTGCTAATAATTGATATTTGCAGTAATTTGCAGTATAAGTTATAAAATTTGCAATATAAGTTGTTTGAAGCAGAAAATTTAATAGTAAACGTGCCTTATCAAGAGAGGTGGAGGGACTGAGCCCAATGAAACCCGGCAACCGGCTTACATTGCACGGTGCCAATTCCTGCAGGATAGAATTATTCTGATAGATAAGGAGATGCAAGTAAGCCTCTTCTTAATGCAGAAGGGGTTTTTTATTAAAATTATAACCAAACATTTATTTGGTACATTTAGAAAACATATTTAAGAAATTGCTTTATTTTATCAAAAATATGATATAAGGAGTTATAAAAAGAAAATGAATAGAAAACTATTTACATCAGAGTCAGTTACTGAAGGACATCCTGATAAAATTTGTGATCAAATATCCGATGCTGTACTTGATGCTATTCTTGCAGAAGACCCAAAAGCAAGAGTAGCTTGTGAAACAGCAGTAACTACAGGTCTTGTGCTGGTTATGGGCGAAATAACCACTTGCTGCTATGTAGATATACCTAAAATAGCAAGGAATACAATCAGAGAAATAGGATATAACAGGGCAAAATACGGATTTGACAGTGATACCTGTGCAGTACTTACTTCTATTGATGAACAGTCGCCAGATATAGCTATGGGAGTTGATAAAGCACTTGAAGCAAGAGAGGGAGAATTGACCAATGATCAGATAAATGCCATTGGAGCAGGAGACCAGGGAATGATGTTTGGATTTGCCTGTGATGAAACTCCCGAATTAATGCCAATGCCTATTTCCCTTGCCCACAAGTTGACAAAAAGGCTGAGTGTTGTACGAAAAAGTGGAATTCTTGATTATCTGAGGCCTGACGGTAAATCCCAGGTTACTGTGGAATATGATGGACAAAAGCCAGTTCGAGTTGATACCATAGTTATTTCTACCCAGCATAGTAATGACGTGGAATGTGCCAGAATAAAAGATGATATTATTGAAACTGTGATAAAGCAAGTAATACCTCAGGAGTTAATTGATAATAAAACCAGAATTCTGGTAAACCCAACTGGAAGGTTTATCATCGGAGGTCCTCAGGGAGATTCAGGTCTGACAGGCAGGAAAATTATTGTAGATACTTACGGAGGGTATGCACGTCATGGAGGAGGGGCTTTTTCAGGAAAAGATCCCACCAAGGTTGACCGTTCTGCCTCCTATGCCGCAAGATATGTTGCTAAAAATATTATAGCAGCAGGTTTGGCAAAAAAATGTGAAATACAGATATCATATGCCATCGGAGTTGCTAAGCCAATATCTGTTATGGTTGATACCTTTGGGACAGGCATAATATCTGATGAAAAAATAGTAGAATTAATTAGGGCAAACTTTGATTTAAGGCCTGCCGGTATAATTGAAATGCTGAATCTAAGAAGGCCAATATACAAAAAAACCGCCACATACGGCCATTTTGGAAGAAACGATGAAGATTTTACCTGGGAAAAGACTGATAAGGCCGAGATACTGAGGAAAGAAGCCGAAAAGATTTAAAAAAATTGTTAAGAACTTCTTCCTATGTCCCTTCATAGAATTATAGAAGAAGCATAGGAGGAGGTTTTTTTATGCTTAGGACTATTTTTGATGCTTTTACATATCTTATAGCAATTTTTGTAGTTGTTCTTGGAGCTGCAACCCTAGTAAACATACTAATCAGCTCGTTGCAATTTCGCAAGAGGAAAAGGCATCCCGGTGTCAGAATGGCTTTAATTGTTAAAAATGCTGAAGACGTCATCGAAGGAACGGTAAGAGACATTATAATTGATGATTATTTGGGAAAAACAATAACAGACGGTATATTAACAATTATAGATATGGGATCTGGCGACAGGACTTTAGAAATATTGCACAAGTTAAGATATGAGTATGGGAGCCTTGACATTATAGATGGAAAAGAAAGGGAAAAAATTTTCAATATCTTTTCATAGATTTTCTTTTCATATATACTAAAAAGGACACGAAAAAAGATTTTTGTGAAATATAGCAATTTAAAGCACAAGAATTTTGAAAATATATGGAATTAAGGGGAAAGTCTTGGCCACAGTAGAGGGAATTATCGAAGATATTGTTTATACAAATGAAGTAAACGGTTATACTGTCTGTGATATAGCTTGCGGTAAAGATATAATAACTGCAGTTGGTTATCTGCCTTTTGTAAATGTAGGAGAAACACTTAGAATAACAGGAAAATGGGTTATGCATCCTGATTACGGCAAGCAGCTTAAGGTTGAGTATTACGAGAAAATTTACCCTCAGACTGTTGAAGATATAAAAAGATATCTAGCCTCCGGAATTATAAAAGGAGTTGGCCCTGCAACTGCGGAAAAAATTGTAAATAGATTCAAAGAAGAAACTCTTGACGTTATTAGATTCAGACCTTCCTTACTTGCCGAAATAAAAGGAATAAGTCTCGAAAAGGCCGAAAGTATTGGACAAGCCTTTGAAGAACAAAGAGCCTTAACCAACATAGTGATGTTCCTTCAGAATTATGGAATAAATGCCGCTTGTTCTGCCAAGATATACAGGGTATTAGGAGACAATACAATAGAAAAAATTAAATCAAACCCATATATACTTGTCAATCGGGATTTTGCAATTAACTTTAAGGTTGCCGATAAAATTGCGATGAGTTTGGGAATAGATCCTTTATCTAAAAACAGAATAACAAGCTGCATAAAATATGTATTGGCTCAGGCTGCATATGATGGACATACTTATCTTCCAAGGGATATCCTTGAAGAAAATGTAATCAGACTTCTTGGAATTGGTATGGAAAATTCAGAAAATTCTCTTCAGAGAAACGGCAAATCGGAAATCGACAATGGCTTAATATCGCTTGTACTTGATAAAGAAGTGTATATTGAAAAAGATGAAGACCGCCAGAGAATATATCTGAGCAACTTATACCTGGCTGAATTGGGAGTATGTAAAAGGATTTTAGAGCTGGCATCAACATCTTTCAATATGGAAACAAAAGTATTGGAAGATACCATTGAAGAAATCCAGAGAGAAGAAAATATATTTTTTGCTGAAATGCAGAAAGTGGCTATAAAGGAAGCTCTTTCAAGAGGGGCTCTTGTAATTACGGGAGGTCCCGGCACAGGAAAGACAACAATTATTAAATGCATAATAAAAATATTTAATAAAATGGGATATAAAGTAGCTCTGGCAGCACCTACAGGCAGAGCGGCAAAAAGGATGGCAGAAGCTTCGGGTTATGAAGCCAAAACCATTCACAGGCTTCTGGAAGTTGGTTATGCAGAAAATGAAAGTGAGCTTACTTTTACAAGAAATGAATATAATCCTATTGAGGCAGATGTAATAATAGTGGATGAAATGTCCATGGTTGATATCCTTATAATGGATTATCTATTGAGAGCTATTGCTGCAGGAGCAAGGCTCATTATGTGCGGAGATGTGGACCAGCTTCCTTCGGTAGGGCCTGGTAATGTACTAAAAGATATTATCTCCAGCGGAGCTGTAAAAACCGTTAGATTAAACGAAATATTCAGACAAGCAGAAGAGAGCATGATTACTGTAAATGCTCACAGAATCAATAAAGGATTGCAACCCTATCTTAATGTAAGGGAAAAAGATTTTTTCTTTATAAATAGAAACAATGGAGATGACATAGTAAATACAATAATTGATTTATGTAAATATAGGCTTCCTCAAAAATACGGTTATGACCCAATGACACATATCCAAGTATTAACTCCGATGAGAAAGGGCCCTCTGGGCAGTATATCCCTTAACAAGATACTCCAGGAAGTACTTAATCCCGGTCACAGAAATAAAAAGGAAAAGGCTTTCGGGAAATTTGTATTCCGGGAAGGCGATAAGGTAATGCAAATAAGAAATAATTATTCTCTTAAATGGGAAAAAATATCAACTTCCGGTTCTGGAGATTCATTGGAAGGCGCAGGTGTATTTAACGGAGACGGGGGAGTAATTGGTGAAATTGATGAAGAAGAACAAACCATAATTGTTGTTTTTGACGACGAGCGTATTGTAAAATATGATTACACTATGCTGGATGAAATAGAACCAGCCTTTTCGATAACTGTCCACAAAAGCCAGGGAAGCGAATTCCCTGTAGTTATAATTCCTGTATTTCCGGGACCCAAGGTACTTATGACCAGAAACCTTTTATATACTGCAATTACCAGGGCAAAAGAACTAGTGGTAATTGTAGGGGGAGAAGAAGCCTTGAATGAAATGATAAAAAATGAAAGAGAAACCCTGAGATATTCACATCTTGGGTTTAAACTTTCCAGCTTTGACAGCTGCGTTTAGAAAGGGCTGAAACAGGTTTGTTTAAAGATGTGGCAGAATATTTTATAAGAATTATTTTTCCACCCAGATGCATATTTTGCGGAAAGCCTTTAGATATAAAAACCAGGTTGGAAATATGCAGTTTGTGTTATAACAGTATTCCCTTTGTCAGTGAACAGTATTGTGAACAAAAACTAATGGCATTTGCAAAGAATAGCATCGATCGAATAATATGTCTATGCAAATACTCAGGTATTATAAAATCTTCACTAATCAGGTTTAAATTCTATAATAAACCTGGCTACTACAGGACTTTTGCCAGGCTGCTTGCTGAAAGAATTCAGAATATGACGGATTTAAATAATATTGATATAATTATAAGTGTACCTCTCCATAAAAGAAAGAAAAACGAAAGGGGATATAACCAATCACTCCTTATATCCAGGCGATTGGCAAAGGAGCTTGGAATTGCAGAAATGTCCCGGCTGTTGGAAAGAACAAAAAATACCCGTAGCCAAAGTTTATTGAAAAATCGGAATGAAAGATATCTAAATGTTAAAGATGCTTTTTTAGTAAATAATTCTGAGCAAATAATTAATAAAACAGTATTATTGATCGATGATATATGTACAACGGGTTTTACACTTGAAGAATGTGCGGGGGCTTTAAAGAAAGCTGGAGCGGCAAAAGTAATTGGGGCTGTAATTGCAGGCTAATAGTACCGATAATTTTATATATACATACTATTTACTTTATAGTTGTTTAACGGCAATGTAATATAACCAGGGGACGAAAAAGTAAGAAAGTGGGGGTGTGTTTATAATGTTAAATATAAGAAATTGCCGCAGATGCGGTAAATTATTTAATTTGGTAGGAGATCCTCCTCTTTGCCAGGAGTGTAGAAAAATTGAAGAGGAAGATTTTAAGAGATTAAAAGAATATTTGTTTAACAATCCTGGCGCCACTTTATCCCAGGTTTCCCTGGAATTAGACATTAGTATAGAAAGAATAAAGAGATACTTAAGGGAAGGGAGACTGGAGATAGCAGGAAATAGCGACAGCTTCTTGTTAGAGTGCGAAAACTGTGGTGCGCCTATAAAGTCGGGTAGATTCTGTAAAGACTGTTTATCTGACTTAACCACAGAACTAAAGAAGGTATCACGTGAAATCAGTGGCTCAATTACCAATAAGGCTGATCCTAAAGAGAATCATAATATTAAATATTTATATAAAGATGAAAGAAAAAAGTAACTGTTAAGAATTTCTTCGGAAATACCGATAGTATTATCAAGAAATAAACATGATGGTTTAAATATGATATTTTATGTAGTTAAAAAATATACCGTGTTATTTTAGGAAATAAATATAATAGCTAATATTAACGTTTTAAAATTGTTAATAAATAAAAAATAATGAATTAAGTGTACAGTGTTACTAATAAAATAAAGTTAAATATATAGTGTCATTAAGAAATAAATATATTTGAGTGGTGGTTTTATGAAAATATGGGAAGGTGTACCCCGAATATTGGGGATATATGACAAACAAAAAAGTATTAACAAAGTTGAGAGTACTACTCCGACATCTGCCAAGAAGGATGTAGTATCCATATCTGGTCAGGCAAAAGACTATCAGATTATTAAGAAAGCACTGGAGAATGTTCCTGATATAAGACATGAAAAAATCGAACAGTTAGCAAGAAAGTATAATTCTGCAGGTTATAGGGTAGATGGAAGGGATGTTGCAGATAAAATGCTTAAATCTTTCATTGACAAGAAGATCTGAAAGGAGGATATATGTATACCGGGTTTATTTCAAAACTAGCGGATATACTTGAGCAGGAAAGAGCCATCTACCAGGATATCCTTAAAATGTCCAAGGAAAAAACCAATGTTATTATTGAGGGAAGAGTATCCGACTTGGAGAGAATAGTCAGCAGCGAACAATCTTTGATTGTTCAATTGGGAAAACTGGAAGAACTCAGAGAAAACCTTATATCGGAAATTTCATCATACCTGAATATACCTCCTCAGGATTTAAAAATAAGTGATATAATAGTTCATGTTGATGAGGAGCAGGCAGAAAGGTTAAGAATTTGTAAGAAAGGAATAGAAGGTACGTTAAATGAATTAATGAACGTGAATGATCTGAATTCAAAACTCATTAAGAATTCTTTGGAGTATATTGATTTTTCGATAAATATTCTTTCAAGACTGGATACAGGCATTAACAGTTATGGAAGCACAGGTCATGTAAATCCTTCAGGCAAAAGGAATTTTCTTGATATAAAACTCTGATTAACAAATAAAAATTTGGGGGAAAAACGATGGCATCTGGTTTTGGCAGTTATGAGATAGCCAGGTCCGGGCTTATTGCCAATGAGCGGGCTCTATATGTGACAGGGCATAATATTTCTAATGTCAATACTCCGGGTTATGTGCGGCAGCAGGCCGTGATGACTGAAAAAATAGGACCTGCTGTATATGGAAGAAACGGAGGAATATATAGATTAGGACTGGGCGCGGATATCCAGGAAATCAGGCAAATTCGCCATGCTTTTCTGGATAATATATACAGGCGGGAAATCATGGAACTTGGATATTGGGAGTCCAGAAATAAGACATTGTCCGATATACAGGCAATTCTTGGAGAGCCTATAGATGAAGGGCTTCAGAATGCTATGAACGAATTTTTTAATGCCTGGCATGAACTTTCAAAGGAACCAGAGAGCCTGACTGTAAGAGCCCTATTAGTACAAAAGGCTGAGAATCTTGTTCATCTGATAAATCATACGGGGGAGCAGTTAGACAGACTCCAGAACAATATAAATACAGAGATAGTTTTACGGGTTGATGAAATAAATAATATAACCAGACAAATTGCTGAATTAAACATTAAAATAGCAAAGTACGAAAATGCCGGTGATAAAGCTAACGACTACCGGGATATGAGAAATAGCCTTATAGACAGGCTTTCAAAACTAATAAATGTTAATGTTGTGGAAACTCAGGATGGCCAGGTTGATATTACCACAGGAGGATATTACCTTGTGCAAATGGGAACCAGCACCAGGATTCTTGCACAGCTTGACGGTTCAGGAGGCATTTTCCACAATCTTGTTCTTGAAGGAAAAAATGTGCAACTTCCTGTTTCCGGAGGCATAATTAAGGGGCTTCTGGAATCCAGGGGAGAAGTGTCAGGAAAGAGAGGAAGTATTGAAAACGGAACGCCAAATGTAATGACCCATGTTACTTACATAATTGATGTATCAGATTCAGGAGGCGTTGACCTTGAGGAAGCAAAGGAAAAGATTATCAAAGATATTCAAGAATTAAATATGGCCGGTCTTGACGTAAATGTTACTCTTATCACTACCAGTGGAAATGCAGTATTATCCAGAAAAACCTATGGGAAAGGCGAATATGACGGTTTTATCCAGGACCTTGGCCTGGTTACCGTACAAGCAGATGGAGCAACTGAAAATTTTGCAGCTGTATTCGGAGAGCTTAATAATATTAATTTCAGAGATAGTGAAAATAAATATGCCGTAGTATTTACCAACAGCAGTATTGATTCTGCCCAATCAGACTCATATGGCAGTATTATTGATAATACTGGAATAAAAATTAATATAGTCACAAGCTCGGGAACAGGATGGGAAGACCTGGTGCATGATTCAGATGGAAGTATATATCCCCAGGATGTGGCAGAAGGAATTATCGGGACAGACATAAAGACTGATGTAAATAAAAAGATAGGCTTAATTGAAAATACAAATAGTATAATACCTGAACTGAAAAAACAGCTGAATGCTATTATAAATATAATGGCAAGGGAGATTAACAGTCTCCATAAAAAAGGAAAAACCATGAACGTACCTCCTCTCGACGGGCAGGATTTCTTTGTGGCAATTAACCCTGATTATCCTCTGGAAATGGGTAATATCAAGCTGAATGATAATCTTGTTGACTTAAATAATATTGCTGCTTCCTTTGACGGAGAAAGGGGAGACAACACTATTGCCCTTGAAATTGCCAAATTGAAAGATAAACCTTTAATAGAGGACTTAACAGGTACTCTAAGCATCAGTGAATATTATCAGTCAATTATACTTAAGATAGGTATGTATGGCGCAGAGACTGAAAGAACTGTAAAGAACCAGTACACACTTGTCCAGTCAGCAGATGATGACAGGCAGTCTGTTGCAGGAGTATCCCTTGATGAGGAAATGGCAAATATGCTGAAGTATAAGTACGGCTATAATGCGGCTTCTAAAGTCATTAATGTGATAGATCAGATGATAGACACTATTATAACCCGTATGGGTATGGCAGGCAGGTGATAGACTATGGGAGGAGCATTTTTTGGTCTTAACGTAGCATTGAGGGGATTGTATTCCTCTCAGAGAAATCTAAATATCATAAACCATAATTTAAATAATGTGAATACACCAGGATATTCCAGACAGGTTGGGATACAGCAGGCTTCCTGCCCGCTACCTGGCTATAATGGAAAAGGAATGCTTGGCACAGGTTCAGAAGTGGTTTCTATAGACAGAATGAGAGATGAATACCTTGATTATAAGTATTGGAGTGAAATTGTTTCCTACGGAGAATGGGAAACTAAGAAAACTCTTTTGTCAGAAATGGAAGCAACTTTTAATGAACCTTCCGATAGTGGATTTACCACGGTTTTTAATGATTTCTACAATTCTCTTCAGGAACTTGCCAAAGACCCTGGAAGTCCATCGGTAAGGGCAATGGTAAAGCAGAAGGCCATAACTCTGGCAAAATACTTTAATAGTACTGCTAGTAATTTTGAGAAACTTCAGGCTGATATTAACTATAGAATCAGAGCCAAGGTGGAGGAGATTAATTCCTTAGCCAGTCAAATATGCCAGCTTAATAAACAGATTTATACAGCCGAGTTGGATGGGAGCAAAGCAAATGATTTAAGGGACCAGAGGACTTTGCTTGTAGATAAGATGGCCAAAATAATCAACGTTGAGGCCAATGAAGTAGTTGTAGGAAAGCTGGCTAACGGTGTTGAAGACAGAAGGTTTGTACTGACTATAGGCGGCAGGGCTATTGTTGACCATTATAATTTTGAAAAGCTTGCCCTTGTTCAAAGAGATGGAGATGCAAAGCTTAATAAAGAAGACATTGACAGCCTGTATGACATAATGTGGGAGAATGGAAACAGCCTGGATATTAAATCAGGGGAACTTAGAGGACTTCTTGATGTAAGGGATGGAAATGCAGGTAAACCTGGTTTGGATGGAGTGACAAAAACTCCTTCTTATAAAGGGATACCCTACTATCAGGAACAGTTAAGCAACTTTGTAAGAATATTTGCTAAAGCTTTCAATGAAGGAATAATTGCCGGAGAAAAATTAACGGGACATGCAGATGGCTATGGCCTTGATCCTGATGAAGAAGGTCCCCTTACCTCTGCAACAGGAATAAGATTTTTTACAATGATGAATGCTGAAGGTGAATATTTAAGCAGCGGAGATTTTCTGGCTCTGGGAAATGATATTGATGAGATATACAGCAATATTACAGCTAAGAATTTTAGTATAAGCAAGGAAATACTGGAAGATTACAATGCAATTGCTGCATCAGATAAAGAAGGGGAGACGGGCAATATTGTAGTTCTTAACACCTTAATTTCCATGAGGCACAATGTGCGTATGTTTACTGAAGGAGCTCCTGAAGATTTTATGAAATCTCTGATAACTGCCCTGGGAGTGGATTCCCAGCAGGCAGTCAGATATACAGAAAATATGAATGCTGTGTTGAATCAGATTACCAGCCAGCGTTCCTCTGTGTCTGGTGTTTCCATAGATGAAGAAATGGCCAATATGGTAAGGTTCCAACATACGTATAATGCTTCAGCCAGAATGATAACAACAATTGCTGAACTGTACGATACCCTTATAAACATGCTGGGAGTGTGATTATTAGATGAGAATTACTAATAATATGCTGATAAATAATATGATAAATTACATAAACAGCAACCTGGGAAGAATGGAAAAGCTTCAGAGACAAATGGCAACTGGAAAAAAAATATCAATGCCTTCCGATGACCCGGTAGCGGCTGCCAGAGCCTTGAAACTTCGGACAGATGTGGCTGAAATTGAACAGTATAAAAGAAATGTCAAGGACGCCCAATCCTGGCTGGATATTACCGAGAATACCCTTGCCAGTATAGGTGAAGTCCTTCACAGGGCAAGGGAATTGACGGTACAGGGAGCAAACGGCATCCAGGAAGAAGAAGATGCCCGTAAGATAACTGCAGAAATAAAACAGCTGCGTACCCAATTAATACATTTGGGTAATACAACCTATGCCGGAAGATATATTTTTTCAGGATTCAAAACCGATAAGAAACTTATAGATGAGGAAACCGGAAAATTTGCCATAGATGTAAACAACAGTGAGATGATAAAGTATGAAATAGGTATTGGTGATGACATAAATATAAATGTCACGGGAGGAGATTTATTTAATGCCGGTAAAAATGCGGTGGCAAATCCGTCTGCCGAAACCGGAGAACTTATCAGGACATTCGATGATTTGATTGCAGCCCTTGAAAGCAGGGATCAGGCAGCTATAGATAATTGTCTTGAACGGCTTGATGAAGGAATGAACAATGTTTTAAGAGTGAGGGCTGATGTGGGAGCCAGGCAAAACCGGCTGGAACTTACTGCTGCCAGGTTGGAAAATGATAATTTAAACTTTATTAAGCTGATGAGCGAAAATGAAGATATTGATCTGGTAGAAGTTTTAATAAATTTAAGAAGTGAGGAGAATGTCTACCAGGCATCTCTGGCAGGAGGAGCCAGAATTATTATGCCTACATTGGTGGATTTCCTCAGATAGGAGAGTATTGATATGAAGCTGGAAACCAAATATTATGGTGTAGTGGATATAGAGGAAAAAAGTATCCTGAATTTTAATGAAGGTATTCCGGGCTTTGAAGATTATAAAAAGTATGTTTTATTGGGAGAGGATCAGGATGAAACGGTTTTCAAGTGGCTTCAGAGCGTTGAAAAACCTGATCTGGCTTTTGTGATTATAAATCCGTTTTATATCAAAAAAGACTATGAATTTGACCTTGAGGAGTCTGCTATTCAAGCTCTTGAAATTGAAAAACCGGAAGATGTAAAAGTCTATACAATAGTAGTTGTTCCTGAAGATGTCTCAAGAATAAGTGTAAATCTCAGAGCGCCTATTATTATTAATCAAAAGAATAATAAGGGTATGCAGGTCATCCTTGACAGAGAGGATTACAGTGTGCGACACTATATTTTAGAACTACTCCAATGTCAGAAACAATAGGAAACGAAAGGCGTAAAAAACCTCGGACTTTTAGACGTCCTGGACAGGAGGCAATAAGTAATGCTTGTCTTAACCAGAAAGAAAGATCAGTCCATAATAATAGGTGAAAATATAGAAATAACAATTATCGATATCCAGGGCGACCAGGTTCGGATAGGAATTAATGCTCCCAAGGATATATCGGTGCATAGAAAAGAAATTTTCTTTGAAATTCAGGAGGAGAACAGGAAAGCCGTTCAAATAAAACCTGAATCAATTCAAAAACTTTTAAAAAAACCTTGATTTTCATAAAAAAACATAAATACATCTAAAGTTTTTATATGTAACTAACGATAAATAAAGTGAGAGAAACCCCGGCCGGGATAACTCAAATAAAAAAGGGGCAAGGATGCCCTGTAATAAAAAAACATGGAGGTATTCATATGAGAATCAATCATAATATTGCAGCTCTTAACACTTATCGTCAATTAAGCGTTAACAACACCAGTACTCAGAAATCAATAGAAAAACTTTCATCCGGTTTGCGTATCAACCGTGCAGGTGACGACGCAGCAGGTCTTGCTATCAGTGAAAAGATGAGAGCACAAATAAGAGGTCTTAATCAGGCAAGCAGGAATGCACAGGATGGAATTTCCCTCATTCAAACAGCAGAAGGTGCATTAAACGAAACCCACAGCATTCTCCAGAGAATGAGAGAACTTGCTGTACAGGCTGGCAACGATACTAACACAGCTGCTGACCGCAGTGAGATTCAAAAAGAAATCAACCAGTTAACATCTGAAATTAATAGAATCGGTAATACTACTGAATTCAACACTCAGAAATTGCTTAACGGCGGAGCAGTTGGCAGAGCTGATGTAAGCGGTGCTACTCTTGAAGGTGGAATAGATCCTGATAGCGCAGTACAAGCTGTTTATGAAATTACTTTAAGTGGTTCTTTTGCTGCTGATGAGAAAATTAGTTTTACTTTAGACGGGAAAGATATCACGGTGACAGCAGGGGCTGCTACAGCTGGTACTACATTTGCTGTAGGTGCCAGTCTGGATGAACAAACTACAGCATTAGCTACAGCTGTTGGAAATGCATTAACTGCTGCAGGAATAGGTGGTGACTGGACTGTCGCTCAAAATGCCGGTAAAAATGGTATTACTATAACTGCTGTTGCCGGAGGAACTAAAGACGGTGAAAATGGAAATGGACTGTTATCTAATGTTACAGGAACATCAGCTTTACAAACTGTAAGTTCAGACCAAACTACACTAGGTAAAGATGAAGTTCAAGAACAAAAAGCATCCGGATTTATTGCATTTACCGATAACTTATTATCTGCCGGCACACAAATTGTAATTAGTGATGAAACATTCTTTTTATATGACAGCAGCAAAGGCCAGGTAGCGCCTAGTCAAGCAAATGTCACTGGAATCGATTTGGCAAATATTGATAGCACAGAAGCTTTAATTGATGCTATAGTAGCTGAGAATGCTCAGGTTGATAATGTAGTCCTCAGCAAAACCAGCACTAATGTATTAACTATCACTGCAGATTCTGCAACTATAGGTACAGCAGGAAATGATATTGTATTATCTGTAACCGGGCCTGCCGGACAGCAGAATAAATACACCGCTGATTTCCAGATTGGTGCTAATAAAGGACAAAGCATGAGCATTGAAATTGCTGATATGCGTGCATATGCTCTTGGAATTAGCAGTCTTGCTGGTACTTCCAATACTGTTACTATTGATGGCGTTGAGTACGAGGTAGCATGGACTTCAGATAAAGGAGTAACCAACGGAACAAATAATGTTGCCGTTGAATCTGCATTAAGTGTTGAAACGGCTGATGATGCATCAAAAGCAGTTGAAGTTCTTGATGCAGCTCTGGCTAAAGTATCAGCAGAACGCTCCAAGCTGGGTGCTTACCAGAACCGTCTTGAACACACTATTAACAATCTGGGAACATCCGCTGAAAACCTGACAGCTGCTGAATCACGTATCCGTGATGTTGATATGGCAAGTGAAATGATGGAATTCACCAAGATGAACATCCTCAGCCAGGCAGCTCAGGCTATGCTTGCTCAGGCTAACCAGCAGCCTCAGGGAGTTCTCCAACTGTTGAGGTAATATAAAATTAGAAAACTTATAAAAACAACCCTAATATTATTATCCTATTATTACAATCAAACAATGACTTATCCTCAGATGTAGAATGCAGGGAGACAGTAAAAAGCCGGAAGAAAAAATCTTCCGGCTTTTTACGATTTGTCTAAATTTTTAATTAGTATTTTCCGATATAATCCACAAGAAGACAATCACGGAGGGATTATATATGAGAGTCGAAAGCACGGATGCTTTAAGTATGAATTTAGACAGACTCGTAAATAATTCTGGAACTGCGAATGAAAGAAAACAAATAGAAGATACCATGTTGCAGAATAAGAAAATATCACAAATGACAGAGTTTGATAAGCAGAATCTTCCCATAGGAGAAAAGGTCCTTATCAGCGCAATTGAAAAAGCGAACAAAGCTTTAACCGGCTCAACAAGATATTTTGAGAGATCTGTGCATGAAAAGACCAAAGATATTATAGTCAAAGTTATTGACTCTGAAACAGATGAGGTGGTACGGGAAATACCACCGGAAAAAATTCTTGACCTTGTATCGAGGTTGTTGGAACTGGCTGGACTCATTGTAGACGAAAGAAGGTGATGCTGTCATGATAGGCGGCCTAAACTTTTATTCTCCTCAATTCCGCATAGGTGGCCTGGCTACAGGCCTTGACACCGACCAGATTATAAAGCAGCTTATGCAGGCTGAGAGAATTCCTTTAGACAGAATGCTTCAGAAAAAAGAAAAAACAGAATGGATAAGGGATGAATACAGAAATATTATAAATCTCCTGAGAGGTTTGAAAGATGAATATTTTAATATAGTAAAGTTTGACAACTATATGTTCTCAGAGGCAAACTATAAAAAGTTTACTGCAACCAGCAGTGACAGTTCCTATGTAACTGCCACCGCTAATTATCAGGCTTCTGCCGGAAGCCATAAGGTAGTGGTGAAAAAGCTTGCTACCGCAGATACAGCCGTAAGCAGCGGCAAGGTAACAAAAGCTCTTTCAGGAGATCCTTCAAAATATAATCTTAGCGGCAAGAGTATAAAAATTTCGCTTGACGGAGTAACAAGAGAAATATATCTGGATAATTATAAAGACCTGGATGATATGATCAATAAATCTGGAACCGGTCTTCAAGATTTGATTAATAAAAGTTTTGGAGAAGGGAAAATTATAGTAGAAAATTCCGGAGGGAAATTAACCTTTAGAGAAGCAGGAGGAGCAAGTTCCATATCACTTTTTAAAGGAAGTAAGAATGATGCTCTGAAAGATATGGGCTTTGAGTCAGGTGCCTCAAACCGGATCAATATTAGCAAAACACTGGAGGATTTGGCTAAGGACTTTGCTTCAGAACTAACTTTTAATAAAGAAGGAAACCTGGTATTTTCCATAAACTCAAAGAGTTTTACTTTTTCAAAAACAACTACCCTGTCCTCCATGTTAAATACTATTAACAGGGATGCTGATGCCGGAGTTAATATTTCTTATGACGAGATTAGCGACAAATTTATAATTGTTGCAAAACAGACAGGTGACGGGGATAATATTCGCATAGACCAAACAGGAGGTACGTTTTTTACTCAGGATGGAAAAGCTGGTGCTGCAGGAATCGATACTGCCAATCCTGTTGATACAGCAAACGGGGGACAGCAGGGAAGAGATGCCATTATTGAAATAGATGGGCAGGTTATAACAAGAAGCAGCAATACCTTTACAATAAATGGCATAACTTATACAGTTCATAAGGAACATCCTGAAAACAGTGATGGAGAAACAATTTCTGTTACACAGGATGTGGACGGGGTTTTTCATATAATTAAAAGCTTTATTGAGAAATATAACGAGGTTATAGATAAGATAAATGCAAAACTATCAGAAAAATATGACAGAAACTACCAGCCCTTGACCAGTGACCAAAAGGAAGCTATGTCAGAAGATGAAATCAAAAAGTGGGAAGAAAAGGCAAAAACCGGATTATTAAGAAATGACCCCATTCTACAGAATATTTTATATGGTATGAGGAGAGCCCTGACAGAGAAGGTTGAAGGTGTGGGTATTACTCTTTCGAGCATCGGAATTACCACAGGGTCATATACTGAAAAAGGAAAACTAAAGATTGACGAGACAAAATTAAAGGAAGCAATAAAAAATGATATTGATTCGGTTATGAATCTGTTCTCAAAGAAATCCAGCATTGACAGCAATATAGATATTACTTCAGAGGAAAGAGCCATAAGATATAAAGAAGAAGGGCTGGCATACAGGCTGTTTGATATTATAGAGGACAATATCAGAACTTTCAGGGATAAGAATAACAAGAAAGGACTGCTGCTGGAAAAAGCGGGTATAGAAGGAGATACCACCGAGTTCACTAGCTTGCTTTATAAGGAAATAAGAGATTATGAAAACAGGATAGCTGAACTTAATATCAAGCTTATTGAAAAAGAAAATAACTATTATAAGAAATTTACAGCCTTGGAAAGAGCTATTGCCCAGATGAATAGCCAGAGCAATTGGCTGGCTATGCAGTTTAATTGGGGAAGTTAAAGAATAGAGCGGAAGAACCGTCTCCCTGCTCCCAGTCATATAGATATAGGAGGAATAAAAATGTCAGTAAATTTATCCGCATACAACCAATACAACCAATATAACCAGTATAAACAGAGCTCGGTATATACAGCTACGCCCGAGGAACTGACCTTGATGCTTTATAACGGGCTTATTAAATTTATTATGCAAGCTCAGGATGCAATAAAAGATAAAAATTTTGAAAAAGCGCATGAAAGCATAATACGGGCAGAGGATATAATCGATGAATTTAAGTCAACTCTTGACATGCAATATGATGTTTCCAAAGGGCTTTCGATGCTGTATGATTATATGAATGAACGCCTTATGCAAGCCAATATAAAAAAAGATTCGGCTATTTTGGAAGAAGTGCTAAACTTCGCAAAGGAACTTCGGGATACCTGGAGTCAGGCTATGAAATTGGCTAAAAAACAGTCTGCCGGAAACAATCAACTAAAATCAGTAAATGCAAAATAAATATAATATGTTTTATTGTACGAGAAGGATGAAAGAATAATATGGGAGCTTTAATTTTAGATAGCTTTTTAACTCAAGATAGCTTTATTAAACTTCGAGAGATTCTGGATAATAAAAAGGAATTGCTTTATGGTATTTTAATCCTGACAGAAAAGATATCCAAGGGTATTGAAGATGAAGATGTGGAAAAGATTAATAGCTATATTGGTGAAAAACAGGAATTAATAGACCAGATTAATATTTTAGACAAGGAATACAGGACCTGTTTTGGAAATATTAAACCAGTACAGGTTATTGAGGGGTTCAATAAGCTGCAGCAAGTTTCGAATCAGGAAATACAGAATCTTTGCCAATCAATAAAGCAGATAACAGAGTTATTAAAGAAAATTGAGAGTATAGAAAAAATAAATAGTATTAACGCCCAGTCCCTTCTGAATAAGTTTTCGGAAGAGATAAAAACAATAAATAAGGCTAAGAAAGCATCTTTAGCCTATAATGCACCTGTACAAGCAGCATCTCCATCATATTTTTTCGATCAAAAAAGATAGGTATATTATCTTAAAGCCCAGGGAATAGGTATTTCAACTTTCACTTCAGTACCTTTTCCACTATGGGAGGTAATAGATACCTTTCCTCTAAGCAAAGAGACACGTTCTTTCATTCCTTCCAGCCCAAAGCCTTTTTCTCTTAAGATATATTTTTCTTTTTCCTTTTTTGACATATCAAAACCTTTTCCATCGTCTTTTATAACAAGAACTATGTTCTCGTTACCGATACTGAAGTCTATGTAAGCATTTTTTGCCTGAGAATGTTTTGAAATATTAGTAAGGGATTCCTGAACTATTCTATATATAGTGGAGGTCATATAGTATTCAAGTTTGGAATCATCTCCTGATATTTTTAAATCCACATTGATTCCGGTGTTTTCCTTAAAAACATATACATAGTTATTTAAAGCTTCTATAATTCCATCTTCAAGGAAAGAAGGTTTCAGATCATAGAGGATAGCTCTGATTTCTTTTAAAGTTGATTTTATGGAATGTTTAATTGAGTCTAATTCTTCAAGCAAATGCTCTGTATTATTTTCCTGCAGATTCCTTTTGCATAATTCCAGTCTGAGAGATAAATTTGCCATGGATTGGGCCGGACCGTCATGTATATCTCTTGCAATACGTTTTCTTTCTTCTTCATGGGACACTAATATTTTTTTACTCAAAAATAACAGCTGTTTGTTCTGCTGTTTGTATTCCTGCAGGAGTTTTTCCAATCCGTTCCTAAGGATATTATTCTGCAAAGCAACTGCAGCCTGGCCTGCAAGAGAGTTCATGATCAGTTCGTCAATATGATTATAAGTTAAAATATTATCAATATAGTTTTTATCTTTGTAATCTATAATTTGATCATACTGTTTTTTCTTATTTATAAGCTGTATTACACCTGTAACATTATTATCCCTGTCTTTCATAGGTACAGAAAGAATGGATTTTGTTATGTATCCGGTACTCCTGTCAAACTCATGGTTATGCACATAACCCAGTTCTGGCGGAATATTATAGGCATCATCTATTCTAACTGATTTGCCGTTTATTACCGAGTATCCTACTATACTTTTTTCAGTTAACGAAGAAAAAGATTTTTCCAAGGAGATATCCATACTCATGTTTTTTGATATGACAAATTTTAACAGCTTACCTTTATTGGAAGAACCTCTCTTGACATAAGAGTACTGGCCTTCCTTTTTATCAATAACAAGGTAAATGGTACCGGCATCTGAAGATGTTAGCTTAATGCTACTGTCTAATATTATTTCAAGCAATTTTATGGTATCTTGCTCCGTTGAGAGAAGACGGCCTATTTTATAGAATTCATTTAGCAGTAGCATATTTTCGTCTTTCATATGTCTCACCTTCATTAATAATTTAGTATAGACTAATAAGTGTAATGATTGGCAATTAATACTATAATTTTTAAATATGATTAAATATAAGCTTTAACATAATAATATATCACTTACTATGCCATATAGCTAGTATTTCAGATAAAACTATACTATTATCCAAACTTTACTATATTAGAGCTATGTAGTATAATAATTTTGCCAAAAAACTGGTTACATAAAATTTATAAACTGGCTACATAAAGTATAACGTAATTAACGCTAAACTTAAAGTTTAAATGATAAAGATTTTTAGGAAGAATCTATGATTTGTTTTAACTGTGGTATTAAACTTCATAAAGGCGAAGATAAAGAGTGTAAAGCATGTGGAGTAAAGTTTGTACATAAATGTCAGGTTTGTAATTCACCAAATCCTGCGATGGCCAACTATTGTTTTAATTGTAGTGCAAAATTGATTAAATCCGACACACAGGAATTGGTCAGAGAATCTGTTTTGTTGTATGAAAGCCGGAAGAATGTGGCGGTTATCTTCGCTGATATATCAGGATTTACTGCTTTGTCAGAAAAATTAGATCCTGAAGAAGTAAGGGAGATCATTAATGACTGCTTTAATTTCATAACAAAACCGGTATATGAGATGGAAGGAACCATAGATAAATATATCGGTGACTGTGTTATGATCCTTTTTGGGGCAAAATACACACATAGTGATGATCCATTAAGAGCAGTCCTATGTGCAATGAAGATGATGGACCTTATTAAAGAATTCTCTGAAAGTGTCCTTTCTACCAGGGGGTTATTCCTGGATTTAACCATTGGAATAAATTATGGCCTTGTTGTTACAGGAGAAGTAGGAAATTATTATGATAAAGATTATACGGTAATGGGAGATATAGTGAATACTGCCCAGAGACTGCAATCCAGCGCCGGAAAGGGAGAAATACTTGTTTCTGAATCGGTATATTCCGAGACCAGGGATATGATTCAGTATTCATCTGTAAAAGAAGTAAGAGTAAAAAATAAGGAAAATCCCGTAAGATGTTATCAGCCCTTAGCTGTTAACAGAGATTACCTGCGTAAAAGAAATACTTTGTTTGTAGGCAGGGAAGAGGAGTTTGGCCAGTTTAATACAATATATAATGATGCTTTAAACAGCAGTGTACAGTGTATTATGCTGATAGGAGAAGCCGGCTCGGGAAAAACAAGGCTCATAAAGGAGTTTATTTCCAGGGTAGATAATAGTGTTAAGAAAATATGGGTTGAATGTAATTATTTATATCAAAACAGGGCTTATTATGCCATAGCAAATGTACTGGCAGCTATAATGAATATTAGTATTAGCGATACCAACAGCATGAAGCAGCACAGGCTTATTTCATTTCTGGATTATATCCTCTATGATTCTAGCAGTGAAGAGATAGAAAGATGCTATAATTTTCTTGGGATGATATTGGGTTTGGAAAAAGATGCGGATTTCAGAAATTTACTGGAAACCATGAGTTTTGAGAGTATAAACAGGGAATCATTAAAGCAATTGCTGCTGTTTTTTAACGGAGTACTCAGAAAAAATAAAATAATGATTATTATTGATGATTTGCAATGTGCCGACAGCAACTCAATAAGGCTAATAAAGGGGCTTATAGAGAATTTAAAAGGTACAGGTATAATATTTATACTTTCTTCAAGATTTAAAATTGATGGCCTGGAAAACTTTAGCCGGAAAGGGATTTTTCATACTATAAACCTAAATGGACTTGATCTTGCCAATATGAAGAAATTTGCAGGAGCTTTGCTGGAATGCAAAGAAATTGATAAAAAACTGCTTAATATTATTGCTGACCTTACCGGCGGAAATCCTTTATATATTAAAGAGCTTATATCCAGTATGAAAAAATCAATGAAATTAGAAATTACTAATGGGAAAGCCTCAATCAACGTCGAGGATTTAAAGTCTTTCCTTGATGGCATTAACAATCTTGACAGTATTAATAGCCTTATTTTGTCAAAATTATCTGATCTGGACTATAAAACGAGGATAATTCTGCAGGCTGCCTCAGTAATAGGTAAAGAATTTGACCTTTCTTTAGTAAGTTATCTTTTGGATCATGAAGTAATGGAAAAGGATATAACAGGATTACCCCTCCAGCAAAATATTATTGAAATAAAAACTGCTTATACACCTGCCAAGACTATTCAAAAGGTCTTTGCTTTTACACATGAACTGGAACGGGAAGTGATATACGAAAGTATTTTGAATAGAGAAAAAAAGAGACTTCATAAAAAAGTTGGAGAATATATTGAAAAAGTATTTTCAGATGATATTGAAAACTATTATGAAATTGCGGCTTTCCATTTCCATAGAGCAGGGCTGGATAAAAAAGCTGCTAATTACTATTATAAAAATGCAGTTAAACAGAAAGATGATTTTAACTTTAGCAGCGCTATAGAATATTTCGAAAAATTTATAGCTATTAATGCATCAAATCCTGAACAAAGTCAAAATGTTTCAAATGCATACAGAGAAATGGGATATATGAGTTTAATTACGGAAGATTATGATAAAGCACTGGGATACCTTAATAAAGCAATTTCTTATACTAAAGATACCGGTGACAGGCACCGGATTAATAAAATGATTATTGAAGTATATAAACAAAAAGAAAAGTTTGGAACACTAAAAAGAATTCATAGCTAGCTTTAAGGTAATTCTTTAACCAGTCAATTTTAACGAATTGCAAATTTCCCCGCCTTTTCATTATATATCCACTATATCCAGATATCTTTTCATCCATGATAATGTAAATTTTTTGAAAATTATACATATTATTTAAAAAAATACTTGATTTATTAGCAGAATATGGTAAAATAATGTCGTATTATATATAATTGTAATTTTTTACATTAATTTCTAATTAATAAATGCCATAGTTATGATATACGGGGACAGTAATATGAATTGCGGGGAAATGTTTCAAGGAAAGTATAAGATAATCAGGATTCTAGGGCAGGGAGGAATGGGTAAAGTATACCTTGCCGAAAATATAAGATTAGGCACCTTATGGGCAATTAAAGAAATACAATTGGAAAAAGTAAAAGGCATAAATGTTCTTGCTGAAGCAAATATATTGAAAAGGCTTAATCACCCAGCTCTTCCAAGAATATTTGACATTTTTGAGGAAGATAACAAAATTTACATAATTTTTGACTATATTGAGGGAATATCCCTTGAAGATAAGCTGAAGGATGATGGTAAATTTTCTGAAAATACTGTAATTGAATGGGGGATACAGATTTGTAACGTACTAATTTATCTTCATTCAATAAAACCCAATCCTATTATTTACCGGGATCTGAAGCCATCAAATATTATACTTACCCAGGACGGAAGCATTAAGCTTGTTGATTTTGGAATAGCCAGAGAGTATAAAGAAAATGCTGATAAAGATACTGTTTACATTGGTACAAGAGGCTATGCAGCTCCGGAACAATATGGAAAGGGACAGACTAATCCCAGGACAGATATATATAATTTAGGGGCTACCCTTCATCATCTTATTACAGGGAAAAGTCCTGCCGAACCCCCATTTGAATTTAAACCTGTGCGTTTTTATGACAATAGCTTGTCAGAAGAAATTGAATTTATAATAGCCAAATGTGTAAGGAATAACCCGGAAGAAAGATTTGCTACTGCGGAAGAACTATTGGAACAGTTCATGAAAGTTAAGAATATTAGGGAATTTTCCTTGTACTATCAGCAAAATGGAATGAACAAGCAGAATAAGGATTTTGGTAGAAGCTCTTCGGGATTCAGAAAGCTTGTATTTACAGTTTGGGATAATGCAGAATTCGGTTGTGAGTTTGCATATCTTGCTGCCAGGTTGACAGTATACAATATTATACTGGTTGATTTAGACCTTCTTGCCCCAAAAGCTGATCTTTGCCTGAATGTAGGAAAAATTTCAGAAGGAATAACCAGAGAGGGGCTTGTAAGTGATTCCAGTATTGGCATAGCAATGGATTTCATAGATAGAAACTGTCTTGATGGAAGCCTTATAAAAGAGATTTCAGTAAAGAGAAGAGAACTGAAAAATCTATACATTTTGACAGGTAACTATAATATTGAAAACTATGAATATTTTAGCGACAGCAGTCTGGAAAGACTGATAGAGAAATGCTATCAGAGTTTTGACATTACTGTATTGCTGGTAAACAGATCAATCTACGATTCTTATACAGTTATCTCTTTATTAAAATCCGATTATAACCTTGTACCGGCAAGAGCTGATGTGGACAAACTCAGGGAAATAAACAGCCAGCTTGTATTCTTAAAAAACAAGCAACGTATAGAGTTGGAAAAAACAAAAATAATAGCCTTTGAATATGATCCGGCAGTGAATTTAAGCAGAAGCGCCTTAGAAGAATTAACTTCAAACAATTACTTGGGAAGTATAAGATATAGCGTCAGGAGGGCAAAGTACAGGAATCTGAAATTATGTTATGCAAGAAGAATGGAAAAGGAGGTAATGGATGATTATAAAAAACTTCTGTGTAAGTTTTCTATAATACCAAAAAAATCAGGCTTTGAGCGGTTAAGAGAAATATTAAAGGTGGGCTTTGTTAAAAAGAGATTTCAAATTCAGTTGTAAAAGAAGGGGGAGAGAAATGCCTGTAGTATATTCACATCATAGGTTAATAGGAAATGACAGGTTTTTAGAATATGATAATGTAAATAAAAAAATAAATGCTATAGTTTCCAATATTACTTTTGATATATTAAAGGATTCACCCGGTCTTGTAGCGGAAGTTGCAAACGGCAATGTGGAAAGACATGTCCTTGAAAAAGAGATAATAAAAAACATTGACAGGAATAGGTACCATTTAGGTTTATACAGGGAGGAGCTAATAAAAAAAGTATTTGACTTTATGTTTGGGTATGGGGAGCTCCAGCAGTATATAGAAGACCAGGATATTTCAGATATTGATGGTACCAGGTACAATGAATTTGTCGTAAAAAGAAAAGGCATTCGTGAGAAAATAGATGTGAATTTTGGCAGTGAAAAAATATTTGATACATACTGCAAACTTATCGCAATAAGAAATGGGGGCATTCTTAACGAAAATGACAGCCATTGCCGGGTTACTGATGAGAACTACCGTCTTAGAATAAACGTTTCAATCAGTCCAAGAAATGCAAACGGGCCTTCAATAAGTATAAGAAAGCACAGGAAGAACAGCTATACTATTCAAGATTTAAAAAAGTTGGGAATGATAGATGATTCTTTAGAGGAATTTATAAAACAGCTTGCTTGTTCTGACGCAACCATTCTTTTCTGTGGGAAAGGTGCGGCTGGAAAAACAACTCTTTTGAGGGCATTTGTTAACATACTTCCCGAAATGGAAAGGGTTCTCATTGCCGAGTCAGATACAGAAATATATCCTGACAAACCTTACTGCATACAGCAGAGAATAAAAAAGCAGAATGAGGGTGGACGCCCTGTAACGTTAAAAGATCTGGTAAGAGACGGACTTACCATGTCTCTGGATACATATTGCATAGGAGAAATAGTGGGAGAGGAAGCCTGGGAATTTGTAAAAGCTTCTTTTACAGGACACAGAGGGATAGCCACGCTGCATTCTGAAAGTGCGGAGGATGCTTTTGGAAGGCTTCTTACGCTTTGCCAGGGAGCTGCTCTGGGTGAAAGTGAAAGAACCATTAAAGAAATAATGTCAAAAAGTATAGACGTTATTTTTTACCTGAGTGAATTCAAAGTGGTAGATGTACTGGAGATAGTGGGTTACCAGAAAGAAAAGGACCGGTTTGTTTTTAACAGGTTATTTCTGCTTGATAACAGGTACGGGGATAAAAATGGCTGTATTTTAGGAAGTTTTATAAAATGTAATGACCCGGGAGAAAGATTAAAAAGAAAACTCACTCCAAGAGGTAAAGGAAATGAATGTACTGGCACTTGTGGTTAATTCACTTTCACTTGCAGGAACCACCGTAATTCTTTCTATTCTAATAATCCAGACAATAGATATTAACAGATTGGTTCATATGGGTATTGAAAAACTCAGCTCAGATTATCATGAAAGAAGAATCAGAAGAACAATAAAAAATTATGTAGGGACTTTGAAAGTTAGAATAAGTTTTATGGAAAAAATAGAACTCTATTTAATAGAGAAGTCCAATATACGAAAGTATATACCTTTTGTAAATTCCTATGTTTTACTATTTTGCTGCTTAATTATATTTATAATTACTTTCCGGTTAGTGTATAAGGCTTTATTATCTGTAATTGCCGCAGGCATAATATGTATAATTTTTTCCTTAATCCCGGTTTTTGTATTGGACATTTTAGGCAGGTATAATTCTGAGAAAGTACGCAGGAAACTTGCTGAGTTTATCTCTATACTAAACAGGTGGTGTGCAGTAAAGGAAGACATTTTCTATGCTTTTGAGAGATCTCTCGGGTCAGGACTTCAGGAACCGTTGAAATCGTTTATAAGGGATATGATTATTCAAATAAACGGAGGAGTAGAGCCTTTAACTGCATTGGAAATATTAAGTATGAAGGTTGATAATGCCCAGTTCAGGGATTTTATTATCAACATCAAACAAAATGTCAGGTATAGGGGAGATATAAGGGTGCTTCTTACCAATATGGAGAACCAGTTTTATAAGATTGAGGAAGAATACAGCCGAAGAAAGATATCAACTTATAAAGACAGGATATTAGTGTACTGTACCATGTTTGGTGTTTTAATTACCGGATATTATTTTCTTAATATTAATCCGAAGGTAAAGGAGTTTTATTTCGGTACACCGGAGGGAAGAAATTTACTGATACTTTTTAGCCTTTTATTCGCAAGCGGATTTTTTCTGGCTTTCAGGATTGCCAAATTCAAACATTAGAGGTGATTCTGTTGGAAGTACTGCTTCAGTTTGCAAATATGCACAGATATTTTGTCATCATTATTCTATTTTTTAATTTCATGTTATCAAGTTTAATAATGAAGAAAATGCAAGTTCATTTTAACAGGTATATTTATGAAGCTTTAGGAGGGAGGGATGAAAAGAAAGCCTTGCATGTAATATATATATCGGTTTTCAGGGATATATTAAGCAGGTATGAAAGGAGGAGCAAAAATTATGGTTTCTATAAAAAAATAGTAAATAAAATGAAAAAATCAGGATATAGTTACGAAAAAGCACCGATGATATACTTTGCACTAAAATTCGTTCTTCTTCCCCTGCTATTCATTGCATTTTTTATTATTAATTATCCGGATATTATAAAAGCTGCAGCAGCCACAACCGTAATATTTATTATTATGGAACTGGTTATATTGGCCAGGAAGAAAGCGCATAATTTAAAGCTTCAAAAAAATATATACAAGATATACAAATATCTTCATAACCAGATCTCTTCCGGTGTAAGGGTGACAGATGCGGTAAAGACCGTGTATGAAGTTATAGAGGATAAAAAACTTAGAAATATTCTCATAAGGCTGGCTGCAACCTATGAGCTTACTCTTGATATTGATAAAGCTCTTGGTGAATTTAAATCAAACTACGACACACCAGAATCAGAGACCTTGTGTGTGGCATTGAAGCAGGGAGTGCTTACAGGAGATAACAGGGAGCTTCTTGCAAGGCAGGAAGATATAATGTTCAACAAATATTTTTATTATATACAGGCTGAAACAGATAATTGCAGGTTTAAAAGTGCTGCGGCTGTAGGGCTATTCTGCTCAGTTATAGTAATAATGATATTAATTCCTATGATAATGGATGTTACTGATGCTGTAAGAAGGATATTTATCTAAAATCTTCACTTCTATAAGGTGGAGAGGATCAAAAAAAGCAAAAATAAATAAAAAGGAATTTAAGAAAGGTGGTCATTATGTCAAGGTTTAAAGAAATCAAAAGATATTATAGTTTAAAATTCATGAATTTTATAAAAGGCAATGGAGGCTTTGGGTTAAATGAATTTTTAGGTATTGCGGCTGCATTGATAGTTGCTGCGCTGGTTGTGATACCGGGGCTGAGAGGATTTAGTGAAGATGTAATGACCGGGCTTAAAACCTGGTGGGACAAAATAGCTTCCAGAATTTTTCAGGAAAATACTACTGCGTGGTAATAAATGTCGGCTAAAGCAATTATATTTTCAATATTGTTAATTATAATCATAACCTTTACTATAAGCACTGTTGAACTGTTTTTACCTCTGGCAGCCAGGGCGGATATGAATATGCTTTGCAGAAAGTGCCTTTTACAGATGGAGGTAAATGGAGGAATGTCCCCGGCCATTAAGGATGAGCTCTATCAGAAGCTTGCGGCAACAGGCTTTAAGGATATTGTGATACAGGGTACTGAGAATGCAGCTTATGGCAATGAAATTAGTTTAACGGTAGAAGCCGGCTACACCTACAGCAGAATAGAAGCGCTTTTTACGAGAACCGAAGTTGTACAGAGAATGAGATATAAAGGAACAAGCCTGTCAAGAAAGGTAGTTAATTAATGAGAAAACTCAATAAAAAGTTTATTAGCAAAAAAATCATTAATACTACAAGACAATTTAAGGGAAAATTATGTTTAAAAGAGTTAATGTCTTAGGTATAAAAAGTTTACCACTCAAAACAAACAACAGGGGAGGGGCAGTGGGGGAAGTAATAATTGTAGCGGCTATAATAGTTTTCATACTTTTTCCGATGATTTCAGCAGTAATTGAAAGATATCTGATAAATATCAAATTACAAATTATAAAAGACGCAGTTGATATTACAAATATATCTACCTATGTTTCCATTGACCCGGAATATTTGGGAAGGAACTTGGTAATCCATGATCAATCAGAAGTATGGGAAATTTATAGCAAGCTATTATCAAGCAACCTTAATTTAAAAGAAGATCTTTCCCCGGAAGATAATTCAGTAGCAGAGGAGAAAGTTAAAGTAGAATCTATTATCATTTATACCGGGGATAACCCTGAAAAATGCCCCTTAGGTACTGATATCAGGCGTCCTGGAGTGCACAGCCTTATTACTGTTCCGGTGAAACCTTCACTATACAGCCAAATCATTCTGAACCTTATGGGCAAAAATTCCATTGAATTAAGAATCCACGTGGATTCGGAAGTTCCGGTTAATAACTAGATGGAGTGGTTAGTTCAATGAAAAAAATAAATGTGATTTTGCTTACCATCATACTAGTAATAGTTCTACTTATAGTAGAGATAATAATTGTAAGAAGTGCTGCAGAATATGAACCTGAGATAGAGGTGGTATTTGCAGGAGTTAAGATTCCTGAAGGTACTCCTATTACGCCTGATATGCTCATAAAAAAGAAAATTAGTATTAGTTATGCCCATAAGCAGTCAGTAAGAAATATTGAGGAAACTGCATACAAAAAAGCGAAAGTAGACATTGAAGAAGGTGAAATGCTCCTTAACGGGAAACTAGCGGATTTAGAAGAAATGGATCAAATTGTTATTATGGACAGAAGCAACAGGCTCTTTTCAGTTGAATTTAAGGGAGATCAGGCTAACGGTTGGTGGTTGAAGGCAGGACAATATGTAGATATAATATTTGTACCTAATGAAAAAGGAAACACAGAAGCGAAGGGTATGCAAAAATCCGTAGAGAAGCTTAAAAATGTACGAGTAGCTGCGATTATTGATGAAAAAGGAAGACTGGTAAAGGATACTGAAGGGACAGCTCTTCCAAGATATATATCCTTTGAATTAAGCGATGATCAGTGTGATTTTCTGGCTTATGCAAAGGGAAACGGGAGACTTGAAATTTCAGTAATACCTGAATAAAATACTATGCCAGAGGAATTTATAAATTGCAAAAAATACTATCAGGAGGCTTTATTATGGCAGATATAAAGTTTGAGATTATAAAAAATATAGGAGTAATTAGTGAAGGTACTAAGGGATGGAAGAAGGAAATTAATATAGTGAAATGGAATGACCGCAATCCTAAAGTTGATATTAGAGATTGGGATGAAAGCCACACAAAAATGGGAAAAGGAATTACCTTAGACAAAGAGGAGACAATTGAACTTAAAAAAATACTGGACAAATTCGATCCTGAGGAATTGGAAAGTTAGGCTGACTTAGGAATCTTGCAGAAATCCTCCTCTTTTAAAGGAAAGGCAAACTCCCTTCGCTCGGGGGTTCAGTGGGGGACTTGTAATCCCCCACCGAACGATGTACAGGTTTTAAAACAGGTATGTCATTAGTAGAAGAATATATCATCTTGTAGATACAAAGCTTAACATGACATTATTTTTTTATCCTGAAGTGACTACTATTGAAATTTCAAATATCACATGATAATTTATATATATAAATATACGACATATATCAAAGGAACAGAGTTAAGCGATAAAGATCTGAATTTATCTTATAAGTCCATCTAAAAGATATTAGATTGGGAGTTTTGTTATGAATAAGAATATACTGCCAAAAGCATGGGAGAGTCTGTTAAAATCTACAAGCTATCTTCCTGTAATTGTTAAAACCATAGAAAGGATACATGATGCTACCTGGTCAATGGAGCCCAATATTCATGATAACTTTGAAATGGTGTATATAAAAAAGGGCAGTACTGTTTTTGAAATTGCCGGAGAACCTGTTCCTTTAGGACCTAATGATATAATCATTATAAAGCCCAGGCAGTATCATAAATTTATTGTAAAGTCCAAAATGGCCTGTGAATTTATAGTATTAAATTTCACATTTGAGAATCAACAAAACGAAGGAGTTTCTGAGATCTCCCTGGAAGATTTTCTTAACTTTGTAAGCAGCCGGGAAACAGGTGCTTATATTACTATGAAAGTAAGCCAGAAGAATGAGATTATTACAATTCTAAACAGAATACTTGTAGAAAGACAGAGTAATGATATCGGCAGTGAATTCTTAAACCATTTACTGGTTCTGGAGCTTTTTGTCCTTATTTCCAGGGCCCTTAAGATGGAATGGGAAAACAGCATAAAAAATAAAAGTCCTAAATTAAAAGAGCTGATACATGCTGCAGTAAACTTTATAAATAATAATTTTGAAAGGGATATTTCTCTTGGGGATATTGCAAAATATGTGTTTTTAAGTCCCAGTTATTTTACGAGGGCATTTAAAGAAGAGATGGGAACAAGCCCAATAAATTACTTATTAAAGGTAAGAATAGAAAGATCAAAGGAATTGCTGGTAGAGAGTGATGAGAAAGTTGGTGAAATTGCTCTTAGTGTAGGTTTTTCTAATCAGCAGAGGTTCAACGAATTATTTAAAAAACATACCGGCATGACTCCCCTTAAATATAGAAAAACATATAAACGTTAATTTTGTTATAATATCACGGTAAATATCGGGAAGAACTTGAACCACTCATATTCTATAATTTCACTTACAGAAAATTAATATGTATTAATTAATCATTTAATATTTTTTATTTTTGTTTTATTTGTATTTGTTTTATATATGCCATATATGCAATGTATTCGCTATATTCGCTAATTAATATTGCATAATAATTACGAGAGGGGCATAATGAAATTTGTATATGGAATAATTAAACTATTTAGGATATAAAAGGAACATAATTTAGTATTATTTAGATGATATTCAAAGGAGGTGCTGTTACTGTTATGGGAATGACGATGACACAGAAGATTCTTGCAGACCATGCTGGTCTTGACAGAGTCTTGCCAGGACAGTTAATAAAATCAAAAGTTGACATGGTATTAGGTAATGATATTACAACACCTGTAGCAATTAAGGAGTTTAGAAAAATTGGAATAAATAAAGTTTTTGATGTTGAAAAGATAGCCATAGTACCTGACCACTTTACACCAAATAAAGATATAAAATCAGCTGAGCAGGTTAAATTTATCAGAGAGTTTGCCCGGGAAATGGGCATTGTAAATTTCTTTGAAATTGGACAGATGGGAGTGGAGCATGCCCTGCTTCCTGAAAAGGGGCTTGTTGTGTGCGGAGATGTTGTAATAGGAGCGGATTCCCATACCTGTACCTATGGGGCGCTTGGAGCTTTTTCTACCGGTGTAGGAAGCACGGATATGGCAGCCGGAATGGCTACAGGAGAAGCCTGGTTTAAGGTACCGGAAGCAATAAAATTTATTTTAAAGGGCAAACCCGGGAAATGGGTGAGCGGTAAGGATATTATTTTGCATATAATCGGTAAAATAGGTGTGGATGGAGCACTTTATAAGTCCATGGAATTTGTTGGGGAAGGTTTAAAGTACCTGTCAATGGATGATAGATTTGCAATGGCAAACATGGCTATAGAAGCTGGTGCTAAAAATGGAATTTTTGAAGTTGATGAGAAAACCCTTGAATATGTGAAAGAGCATTCAACTAAACCATATAGAATTTTTAAAGCTGATGAGGATGCAGTATATAGTGAAATCTATGAGATTGAACTGTCACAAATTAAACCTACAGTTGCTTTCCCACATCTGCCTGAAAATACCAGAACAATTGATGAGGTGGGAGATATCAAGATTGACCAGGTGGTAATTGGATCTTGCACAAACGGAAGGATTGAAGATTTAAGAACCACAGCGGAAATATTAAAAGGTAAAAAGGTTCATCCTGAAGTCAGATGTATTATAATTCCTGCCACTCAGAAAATTTGGAAGCAGGCTATGAATGAAGGTTTATTTGATATATTTGTAGATGCTGGTGCCGTGGTAAGTACTCCTACCTGTGGACCATGTCTTGGAGGCCATATGGGCATACTGGCTAAAGGAGAAAGGGCAGTAGCCACAACCAACAGAAATTTTGTAGGAAGAATGGGTCATCCAGAGAGTGAAGTATACCTTGCAAGCCCTGCAGTAGCAGCTGCATCAGCAGTTATGGGTAAAATCGCTTCACCTGAGGAAGTTTTGAACAGTACAGGCAAGGGGGGAGAACAGTGATAGCAAATGGAAAGGCACTAAAATACGGAGATAATGTGGATACAGACGTAATAATACCTGCAAGATATTTAAATACTTCAGAACCATCAGAACTTGCCATGCATTGTATGGAAGATTTGGATAAGGAGTTTGTGAATAAAGTTCAAAAAGGGGACGTTTTGGTTGCAGGGAAAAATTTTGGGTGCGGTTCCTCCAGGGAGCATGCTCCCATAGCATTGAAAGCATCTGGTATATCTTGTGTCATTGCTGAAACTTTTGCAAGAATATTTTTCAGGAATTCTGTAAATATCGGCCTTCCTATTATTGAGTGCCCCGAAGCAGCAAAAGATATTTCAGAAGGTGACCAAATTAGCATTAAATTTGATACAGGAGAAATAACCAATATTACAAAGGGTAAGGTATACATTGGAACTCCTTTTCCGGATTTTATGCAAAAAATTATAAAGGCTGACGGATTAATCGGCTATATTAAGGAAGAATTGAAAGGAAATAATGGATAAAGGAGGCCTAAAGCGTGGCAGAATTTGAAATTACTGTATTACCGGGAGATGGTATTGGTCCTGAAATTATCCGGGAGGCAATAAAGGTAATTAATGCAATAGGAAGGAAATATGGTCATAAATTTGTTATATATGAAGAATTAATGGGAGGATGCGCCATAGATGCTTATGGAGAGCCTCTACCGGCAAAGACGCTTGAACGCTGCATAGCAAGTCATGCGGTTCTGCTTGGCGCCGTAGGAGGGCCTAAGTGGGATAACCTTCCGGGAAATATTCGTCCTGAAGCGGGACTTTTGGGAATTAGGTCAGCTCTTGGGTTGTTTTCTAATCTGAGACCTGCTTTAATATATGCCCCGTTGAGGGATGCTTCACCTCTGAAAACGGACATTATAAAGGATGGTATAGATATTCTGATTGTCCGTGAACTGACAGGAGGCATATACTTCGGAGAAAGAGGAAGATATGTTTCTGAAGATAAAGGCGAATGCGCATACGATACAGAGAAGTACAGTGTTTTTGAAATTGAGAGAATAGCGAGGGTTGCTTTTGAGGCAGCAATGAAACGCCGCAAACTCCTGACATCAGTCGATAAGGCAAATGTTCTTGAAAGTTCCAGGCTGTGGAGAGAGGTTGTGGAAAATGTTTCAAAGGAGTATCCTGAAGTAACCTTGAACCACATGTATGTAGACAATGCGGCTATGCAGCTTGTGAGAAGGCCTGACCAGTTTGATGTTATAGTAACCTCAAATATGTTTGGAGACATATTGTCTGATGAAGCTTCCATGATAACCGGGTCAATAGGAATGCTTCCTTCAGCCAGCCTGGGTAGCGGTACCTTCGGTTTATACGAGCCGATTCACGGTTCTGCTCCGGATATTGCAGGACAGAATGTAGCAAATCCCATAGCTTCAATTCTTTCAGTAGCTATGATGATGAAATATTCATTCAATCTTGATGCCGAAGGAAGAGCAATTGAAAAAGCAGTCCTTAATGTCCTTGAAAAAGGATATAGAACCAGGGACATTTCATCAGATGGGAAAACAGTAGTGGGAACAGACAGTATGGGAGATCTTATAGTAGAAGAATTAGAGAGCATAACATAGTAAAAAATAGCTTCGTAATAATATCGAAATTTCGTAATAATATCGAAATAATATTTAACATCTTCCCTATACTAATTCTATTGCGGAGCTATAATAAAATAGGAGCTGGCATAGTTTTTTGTCAGCTCCATATATTTTCAAATCCTTTTTAAAATTTTTCTTAAATTTTCCCGACCTTTATTTTTTAAGTTTGCTTCAACATTATTCTTCTACAGTGCAATTTATAAAATATTTGAATCCGAAGGCTATTTTCTGTTTCTGAATTGGCAGAATTTCTAATATTGATGCCTTCTTATACCCTTTGTTTTTGGCATACTTTTGTATCTACATAAGCTATATCAACCAATAGATTCTTAAATATCAAAATAAATCGGTAAAATATTGTTACTCCCTTAATTTATGCCAGGGTTGATATAGATGTATTTTTTAGACGTGCAAAAATAAAATGCAGTTAACCGAAAAGAAAATTGATATAGAAAATAAAGAATATATTGTAAACTTAGAACAATACTAAAAAAATGTTAAAGTATAAAGTATTACTATCAATAGTTATATCAAAAGTTATTGCAAGTTACATCAAAGGTTTATATCGTAAACTGTATTAATAACAGAAACAGTACAAAAAGTTTATACAGAAAATTATATCAAAAGTTAAAACCAAAAATTTTATCAGGAGTTAAGTCAAGAATTATGTCTATATTTTTGATATTTTTCCTACAACTTTTCCAATAATAATAATTTCACTTAAATAAAATGATTCTTTTCGTATAATACTATTATCTGCTTTTAGTATTATTTTTTTTTCTTGGCCATTTACTGTATAATATTTTCTTAATATGATGCGGTCATTGTAAAAAATTAGAGCTATATCCCCTTCGTTTAATTTATATTCCATTTTAATTATGAGAATATCTCCCGGACAGATATTGCTTTTTAACAGATCATCGTTGGGACATCTGATAATAAAATGATTGTTATCATTCTCAACAATTTCCGAAGGCAAAGGCAGATACTGGTGTATATTATAAATATCAAATAGATTGTCTATATTGCGTTTTGTAATTTTTTTTATTTCAGGGATAAATACTGGTTCACTATACAAAGATGCATCCCGGGGGACCAGCTGTATTGAGCGGGCAATACCTACCTGCCTCTTTAATGCTCCTTTTAATTCCAGCCTGTTCAAAATTCCCTGAACAGCTCCTGGAGTTTTTTCTCCCATCAGTTCGCCAATTTCTCTTACAGTAGGAGGAATACCATTGGATCGGATATAAGACTCAATAATCATGTAAACTTTTTTTTGTTTTGATGTTAGACTGTCAAAGTTAAAAGACATAAAATCCTTCCTTTCAATAAATAGATGGATCAAATCCAGTATTTAAGCCAATTTTGCGGTTTTTTAATTAACATAATTACTAGATAGATTATAGTGTATCAAAGTTAATACAGTTTTTCAATTGATTTAAGATAAGTGTAAAAATTTAACACAATAATAAAGGTTTCCTAATAATTTTCAATTTGACAGGAAAATATATAAGTACATTGATAGATGTGGAAGTACATTGAATATGTAGTATAAAACATGACAATAATATTACGGGGTGATATAAAATATGGCAAATACAAGTGATTCATATGAAAATAGAATAGTATCAAAAGGTTCAGTTATTTTACTTATTGTTGTAGGGTGGATTTCCGCAATCCTGTCTCTTTTTATATATCCTTTTATTTTCGGACTGGTAGGTGTTATATGCGGGATACTGTCAACTAAAAGTGGCAGCAGAACGGGACTTGCTTTAATAGTAACCAGTATAATATTTATGGCTATAGGGCTTATTTACAGCGGTGTAATTTTAAACTATACTAGGCATTTTTTAGGGATATAAATAGTGCTGGCTGTTTTGCGGAGGCTTTAGATGAAAGAAAAAGTAAAGGGAAATCTGTTAGTTATCGGCGGAGCTGAGGATAGAGAAGGAGAATGCAGGATTCTTAAGTATTTTGTTGAAATCTCAGGAAAAGAAAAAGCACGTCTTGCAATACTTACCACTGCAAATGAAAACCCTGATACTGCAGGAAAAGAGTATTTTGAAATATTTAAGAATATGAATGTGGAAGATATTCAGATACTAAATATTCATCATAGAGATGATGCAAACTATTATGACTATGTGGAAATAATTAATAATGCCACAGGTATTTTTTTTACAGGAGGAGATCAACTAAGAATAACAAGTATTTTGGGTGGTACAAAAGTACATGATGCTCTTTATAATTCATATCAGAGAGGAGTAACTATAGCAGGAACAAGCGCGGGAGCTTCAGTCATGAGCAGCACCATGATAATTGAAGGTGACAGTAATGACCCTGCCAGGAAATGCACATTAAAAATGGCTCCGGGACTTGGTTTGCTGGAGGAAGTAATTATTGACCAGCATTTTCATCAAAGGGGAAGAATAGGGAGGCTCTTGTGCTCAGTAGCAGAGAATCCATATATGCTTGGAGTTGGCATAGATGAAGACACTGCTATTAGAGTATATCCTGATGGTTATTTCATTGTGATTGGATCAAATTCTGTCACAGTGGTAGACGGCAAATCTATAAAAACTTCAAATGTATCTGAACTTCAGCCAGATGAAATCCTGGCTATAAGCAATATAACACTTCATATGCTTCCCGAAGGTTATGGATATGATTTAAGAAGCAGGGAAGTAAGGGAAATCCAGAAAGCGGAGGGCAAAAAGTGAAAATAAACAATATACAAAGTCTTACAGGCAGAAATATTTATTGTCACAGGCCTGTAATAAAAATGACAGTAGATATAGAAGAATTTCACAATGTGACAACAAAAGATATAAAAGGATTAAAAGAAAAATTAATTGATTTTTTCCCAGGATTAAAGAAACATTATTGTTCTCCAGGATATGAAGGAGGATTTATAGAAAGACTATCTGAAGGGACCTACGCAGGACATGTTATTGAACATATTGCTCTGGAACTTCAGAACATGAATGGATATGATGTATTTTTCGGGAGAACAAGGGTACTGGAAGAACCTTCAATATATAATATCGTATTTGAATATAAGAATGAAAAGTTAGGGCTTGAAAGTGGAAAAGCAGCTGTTGAAATTATAGATAAGCTTTTCAGGAATGAAGCAGTCGATATGGAAAAAATATTAACAGACCTAAGTATACTGGCTGTTGAGTTTGAACTTGGACCCAGTACCAGATCTATTTTTGATGAAGCCGAAAAAAGAGGCATTCCTGTAACAAGAATTGGTGATGACAGTATGCTGAGACTGGGATACGGTAAATATTCCCGATTGGTTTCTGCATCTCTTACAGATGTTCCCAGCTGCATTTCTGTGGATATAGTGGGAAATAAACATCTTACAAAACAAATATTAAGCAGTTACGGTATACCTGTACCTTATGGCCATATAGCTTATTCAGAAGATGCTGCAATAAGAATAGCAAAAGAGATAGGTTATCCGGTCGTAATAAAACCTTGCGATGTTAATCAGGGCAAAGGTGTAACCTTGAATATATTTAACGAAGAACAGGTTAGAATTGCATATAAAGAAGCAATAAAATACTGCAGAGCAGTTATAGTTGAAAAATTTGTGGAAGGGACAGACTACAGAGTGCTTGTGATAGGAAATAAAATAGCAGCTGTATCTGAAAGAAAGCCTCCTATCATAACAGGGGATGGAAAGCATACTATAAAAGAGCTTATTGAAATAGAAAATAGGAATCCGGCAAGGGGAGAAGGGCATGAAAAACCCCTTACAAGAATTAAGATTGATTCTGTAGTTCTTCAGACACTATCAGTACAGGGAATAGATGAAAATTATATTCCAGCTGCAGGTGAGAATGTAGTTCTTCGGGGCAATGGAAATCTCAGCACCGGAGGAACAGCCAGGGAATGCACAGAGGAAATACATCCGGATAACAAAGAAATGGCTATTAAGGCTGCAAAAGCAGTGGGATTGGATATTGCAGGAATAGATATTAAAACCCCTGACATATCTGTTCCAATCAACGAGAATAATGGAGCCATCCTTGAGGTAAATGCCGCACCTGGCTTAAGAATGCACCTCTATCCTTCCGAAGGAAATTCCAAAAATGTTGCGGAAGATATAGTAAATATGTTGTTTCCTGAAGGAAGCCCTTGTTCCATACCTATTGTATCAATAACAGGTACTAATGGAAAAACCACCACCACAAGGCTTGTAAGCCATACTCTTGCTTTGTCGGGACTTAAGGTTGGGATGACTTCCTCAAGCGGGGTGTTTATAGGCAATGAATGTATAGTTAGAGGTGATTGCACAGGAGCTATCAGTGCGGGTTTGGTACTGGCTAACAAGGAGGTTGAAGCAGCTGTTCTTGAAACCGCCCGGGGGGGTATTATTAATAAAGGCCTTGGTTATAATTTGGCCGATGTCGGAGTAATTGTGAATATAAGTGAGGATCATTTAGGTCTGGATAACATAAACACTTTGGAAGATCTGGCTTTTGTAAAATCATTGGTGGTAGAAGCTGTAAAACCCGATGGTTATGCAGTAATAAATGCTGATAATGATATGTGCCATTATTTTCTAAAAAGAGTAAAAAGTAAACTTATTCTTTTCAGCAAAAATAAAAATAATCCTCTTATTGTAAGGCATATAAGATCCGGAGGAGTTGCAGTGACCGTTAAAGATGGTCTTATGAGCATATATGACAACACAAAAATTACACCTGTGGTAGCTGTTAGCGAAATTCCTATAACCATGGGAGGTATTGCAGAATTTAATGTTGAGAATTCACTTGCAGCGGTATCTTCTCTATATGCGTTAAATATTCCCATTTCAATAATAAGAGAGGGCTTAATGTCCTTTAAGTCTGATATTGAAAATAATCCTGGCAGGATAAATATGTTTGACATGGATGGATTTAAAATTATGCTTGACTATGGGCATAATCCAGCGGGCTATAAAGCGGTAATACAGTATTTACAAAGGATAAAAGCCAATAGATATGTTGGCATACTGGGAATGCCAGGGGATAGAATGGACAGGCATATCAGAGAAGTGGGAGAATTATGCAGCAAGGCATTTCACAAATTTTACATTAAGGAGGACAGATGCCTTAGAGGAAGATGCCCGGGAGAAGTAGCGGATATTTTATATGATTCATTAATAATAAAGGGTGTTGATAAAAACAGAATTGAAATAATTTATTCCGAAACAGAAGCCCTGGAAAAAGCTATCATGAATGCTGAACCTGGAGATTTAATTGTTATGTTTTATGAGAAATTTGAGCCTGCGGTAGAAATAATACAAAAACTTAAACAAAGTAAAGTCAAAAAACCTTTAATTCATAAAGAAACTAAGGAATCAGGGACAAACAAAGAATATGCTGCGATGATCTGAGGAAAGGGGACACTCCGAGGGAAGGGGACACTCCTGTTTTTTTATCAAAAAAATTTTTGTGTTGATAAGGCCTTGACTATTGAGTGGCTCTCTTACCCCAAAATATGCTGATAGTGCAGGAGTGTCCCCTTTTTCTTTGAAATTTGAGTTTACTTATGAACCTTATAAATTTATAATAATAGTGTAAAATACCATTTGAATTCAGTTCAACATTGTCTGTAGGACAGGGCTTCTAATCGGAGGTGAATATTTTGTAATGATAGACCTGTACTATTATATACCGATTAATGATGTGGAATATGTTGTTGACTGTGGATTGAAATTATCAAAGTGGTTCGACAGGGAAGAACTTATTGAAGGTCAATACAAAAAATGCATTACTGCCCTGCTAAATCCGAAGGACGATATTGAAAAATATAATTCAGAACATTTAGTATGTGTTAAACTGGAGGTTGAGCCTGAACATTGTTTTGTAGGTGATAAATATCTCTTTAATACCGGACTTCGAGATCCTGAGATAATGATTTTATACAGAGAGTCGATAATTCCTGTAAAGGATTATATTTTTGGTTCCTACAGACTTCCTGAGTGTCTTGTTACAACTACTGTTATTGGTGGAAATATCAGTATCCTTAACAAAAACATTGACTCACCTGTACTTTTTAATAATTCTGAAGAGCTTTACATAAATAATATTTTAGAATATTATAAGGAAACAGAAGAAGATTTTTGTAACACCGCACTTTATTACTATCACATGAAACTGGTGGAATGCGGAAAATTTAGGAAATTTGAAGATGTAAATAACAGAACAACCATATTTATTGATAATTTCTCAGGAAAACCTTTCATATTCAAAGTTCCTGATTTATCATACTATTGAGGAGATGCTGGTGAAGGATTTAATCTTAAAGAAATTAAAACAAAACTTGTTTCATTTTGTTTCAGGAGAGACATTAAGCCAGGAATTGAATGTTTCAAGGACAGCAATATGGAAGCATATCAAAGATTTAAGAAGTGAAGGATATGTAATTGAATCCTTTCCTAAAGTTGGTTATAGATTAATATCTGTGCCGGATGTTCTTGTGCCTTCTGATATATCCGAAAACATGAATACAGAATTTTTAGGTCATGAAATACTTTATTTTAAGGAGATAGATTCTACAAACAATTATGCAAAAAAGATTGCTTACGAAGGGTGTAAAGATGGAACCGTTGTAATTGCTGAAAGGCAAACTTCAGGACGAGGAAGGCTTGGACGCACCTGGGAGTCAGATAAGGGAAATGGAATCTGGATGTCTGTTATACTAAGGCCTGATATATCTCCTGAAGCTATTCAATTAATTACTCTTGCCTCATCAGTTGCAGTTGTTGAAGCAATAAAAGATACCACAGGTATAGCTACAGGAATAAAATGGCCTAATGATATACTGCTTGATGGGAAAAAACTGTGCGGAATATTGGTTGAGATGAGTTCTGAAATGGACAGAATTAACTTTGTTGTAATTGGAATAGGAATAAATATTGGCCAGGATAACCGTGATTTTTCAGAGAATTTAAGAAATAAGGCTATTTCGCTTAAAAGCTACATCTATCAGAATAATATAAATATTGAATTTACGCGAAGTATGATAGTTGGGAAACTTTTAACTAAGATTGAGAAATATTATAATTTTATTTTAAAGGGAAGAACAGAAGAAATAATACAAAATTGGAAAAAATATTCAGTTGTTCTGGGAAAAGAAGTCGTTGTTTCAAGCAGAGATGGAGATTTCACAGGTATTGCCGAAGATTTAACAGAGGAGGGTAAACTTGTGATCAGATCTTTTGATGGTGTTACTCAATTAATTTTATCAGGTGAGATTTCTCTGAAAAGCTATTAATTAAGATTTAAAAAGTGAAGGAGGCGAAAGAGTGGACACAGAAGTTAACAAGACTACTTCAAGGAAGGGATATCAGAGAAAAACTAATTCTTTAAGGGGACTTCAGAAAGAGAGTAAGAATCAATCGCTCTCAAAAGGCTTACAGGAACAAAAGAAAATTCAAGGTCAGAAAGTGGTCCAGCAGGATAACCGTGAACAGGGAAGTTCCAAAGAGAGTACATTTAATAAAACTTCCCGAAAGGATGACTATGGAAGGCAAGGCAATGTTAATAAGGGTAACCAGACAAGGTACGGCAGCAAAGTGAAAGTAGAAGAAACCATAGAAGATATAATAGAAGATATCAACAGAATAGAAAAAGAGATAGAACTTGAGATGAAGGAAATAAAAAGTTTGAGACTGGGGTTATGAAAGTAGGTGTGAAAAGCAATGATTCTCGTTTTAGATGTGGGTAATACCAACACGGGGCTTGGTGTGTATGAAGGTAAAAAGCTTTACGCACATTTAACCATAACCACAAACAGAGAAAAATCATCTGATGAATTGGGATTATTTCTAATTAATATTTTTCAATATAAAAATATAGATGTAAAAAATATTCATGGTGCCATTATATCTTCGGTTGTTCCGTCTTTTACATATTCTTTGGAATATGCCATAAAAGAATTTTTGAAGGTGGAACCTATAATAGTAGGACCTGGCATAAAGACAGGAATTAACATTAAGACAGAAAATCCCAAGGAAGTGGGCTCCGATAGAATTGTAAATGCGGTTGCTGTTTATGAGATTTACGGAGGGCCTGCCATTATTGTTGACTTTAGTACAGCCATAACTTTTTGTGCCATATCGTCAAAGGGAGAATATCTTGGTAATGTAATTTGTCCGGGTATCAACATTTCAGCTGAAGCACTTTTTAGTAAAGCAGCAAAACTACCGAGAATTGACCTGGTAAAACCGGAGGGAGTTATAGGAAAGAACACCATTTCAAGTATGCAATCAGGTATTGTATATGGTTATACCGGAATGGTTGATTATATAGTAAAACGTATTAAAGATGAGATGAAAGAAAATCGGGAAAATAAAATCAAGGTAATTGCAACTGGCGGGTTGGCAGGTCTGATTGCTGAAGAGTCTGAAACTATAGATATAGTAAATGAGTTTCTAACACTAGAAGGTCTCAGAATTATATATGAAAGAAATAAAGGTCTAGATAATGTATAATTTGAATACTCCTATATATAATACTATAAAAAAATATATAAGCTTAAATCCGCTGCCTTTTCATACACCAGGACATAAGCTGGGAAAAGGTATTCCTGCGGAAATTCTCAGGGATTTGCCGTTTATTGATATAACAGAGATTCCTGGAACAGATAATCTCCACTATCCTACTGGAATTATAAAGGAAGCCCAGGTTCTAGCCTCAGAAGCTTTTGGCTCAGACAATACATTTTTCCTTGTAAACGGGTCTACTTCAGGTATACATGCCATGATTATGGCAATATGCAAACCGGGTGATCAACTAATAGTATCCCGTGACTGTCATAAATCTGTTATCTCAGGTATGATGCTTGCAGGTGCGGAACCTGTGTATCTGAAACCAGAGTTTAATGAGGAGTTTGGTATAACTACAGTAATTACTCCTAAAGAAGTAGAAAAAATGCTGGAAAAATACCCAAAAGCTGCAGCAGTACTGATAACAAGGCCTAACTACTATGGTGTATGCTCTGATATTAAAAAAATAGCTGAAATTGTACATCGCCATGGAAAGATATTGGCCGTTGATGAAGCACATGGTGCTCATTTAAGATTTGGAGACGGGTTACCCTTTTGTGCTATGGATTCAGGAGCGGATATATGTGTTCAAAGTGCTCACAAAACTCTTCCGGCACTAACACAAGGATCCTATTTACATGTAAAAAACAAAAGAATAGATCTTGATAAGCTAAAAATGATACTGCGTATGCTGCAAACTTCAAGCCCATCATATCTTATTATGGCAATGCTTGATGTAGCCAGGGATATTTTGGATTGCTATGGAAAAATTCTTTTATCAGAATTGTTTGAGTATATTGAAACAATCCAGAAACAAACAGAAAATGAAAATTTCAGGTGGCTTACCAATAAGGATATATCCGGGGGAGAAAAAGATGCTACAAGGATTGTAATAAATGTAGCAAAACTTGGCTTAACAGGCTATGAGGCTGATAGAATTTTAAGAGAAAAATACAATATTTTTGCTGAAATGTCCGATTTGAATAATGTTGTTTTTATTGCTACCATTGCTGATAAAAAAGAAAGTTTTGACAGGCTCAGGGAAGGACTGCTGGGGCTTCTTGAATATCAGGCAAAAGATGTTGCAGAAAATAAAGAATTATCCGGAATTTTAATTAAGAGACCAGAAATGCCTGCACAGGTTATGAAACTGAAAAATATTCTTCATGCTGCAGGTACAAGAGAAATTCTTGACAAGGCAGAGGGCAGGATATCAAAAGAGATTATAACTCCCTATCCTCCCGGTATTCCCTTGCTATGTCCCGGAGAATTAATAACGAGAGAGATTATTGAGTATATACATGAATTAATTTCAAAAGGCTGCCGTGTTAATGGTGTGAGTGAAAAGCTAGATATATTGGTTGTAGATGATAAACAGTGATATAATATAATTAAAATACATATACTGGACAAGGGAGACATATATGGCAAAAGGCTTATTTATTACTATAGAGGGAATGGACGGTTCTGGTAAAACCACACAGATTGAGAAAATTAAAGAATATTTTCAACAGAAAGGTTATGAACCTGTTTTGACCAGAGAACCTGGGGGTACAAAAATAAGTGAAAAAATAAGAAATATCATTCTGGATGAATCAAATACAGGAATGTCTCCTGTTACCGAAATGCTGCTTTATGCATCAGCCAGAGCCCAGCTGGTATTTGAAGTTATAAAGCCTGCCCTGAACCAGGGAAAGGTGGTTATTTGCGATAGATTCATTGATTCCAGCTATGCCTATCAGGGATATGGAAGAGGAATAGATCTAAAATTTATTGAAAACGTAAATGAACCTGCTCTGGACAATGTTATGCCAGATATCACTTTTTTCTTTGATATTGAGCCTAAACTTGCTCTTGCAAGACGGATTTCAGCTACCGGAGCTGATAGAATAGAGAAAGAAAAATTAGAATTTCACGAACGGGTTTATAAAGGGTATAAAGACAGGGCAGCATTATTTCCACATAGAATAAAGATTATAAATGCTAACAGGAGTATAGAGGAAATTTCTGAGGAAGTGAGATTCTGGCTAAATAAAGTTTGTCCATAAATAAACAGAGGTTCCAAGAAGGCAAATAACAGAGGCAAGGAGACCGAAAAAGGCAAGGGCACTAATAAAATTATCATAAATGGATCCTTATAAAATTATTAAAATTATGAAAGGAGGAAAACTGTTATGAAGATGATTCTAGCAATTGTTAACGATGAAGACGGCCCAAAGGTTATGGAGGAACTCAACAAGGGAGGTTTTAGTGTTACCAAACTCAGTTCGACAGGAGGATTCTTAAGGGCAGGCAATACTACGCTTTTGGCAGGTGTTGAGGATGACAAGATTGATGAGGTTATTAATATCATCAAGAAAAAATGTAAAAGCAGAAAACAGGTTATAAATTCCTCCATGACTCCCAGCGGAATGGGAGGTATGTTTATTCCATATCCTGTGGAGGTAGTAGTAGGTGGAGCAACTATATTCGTTATAGACATTGAAAGATTTGAGAAGGTGTAGGTGTTAACCATTTGAAGGTTGAAAGTACCATTGGAAATACTGCAAATATAAAGAAAAAGATTGTCCCGGAAGGATTAAGAACTTCAGATACTCATGAAAAGAGCTTCCAGGTAAGCCTTAAGCATGCTCAAACTTTAAGTGGCGATGATAAAATTAAGGAGCTTGCAGAAAAGATATTTGAGCAGGGAAAAAAAGTCGGAGACAAGGTTGATATTAAAGAATTGAAGTATTATAAAAAGCTGGTTTCAGAGTTCTTATATGAAGTTATTAATGGTACCTGCAAATTTTCAAAGCAGAGCTTTCTTGACAGAAGGGGACGGCATAGGGTTTATGCTATAATTAAGAAAATCAACAGAGAGCTTGAACTGCTGGCCGAGGATGTTCTCGGCAAAGAAAAGAACAACATTAGAGTATTGAAAAGACTTGATGATATAAGAGGACTCATACTTGACATAATTATGTAGGTGCTGGAAATGAATTTTGATGGAATAATAGGACAAAAGCAGGTTATAAATACTTTGGTTAATTCTTTGAAAAATGATAGAGTCGGGCATGCTTACCTTTTTGTTGGACCTAAGGGTATAGGAAAGAAAACTGTAGCCAGAGATTTTGCCGGGATGATATTATGTGAGAATTCCCATGTTGTTGGAAGCTGCATGGATTGCAAATCCTGCAGACTATTTTTTTCTAAATCAAATCCTGATTATATTGAACTGGAAATAGAAGGTACAAGCATTTATGTAGAAGACATAAGAAATATGCTGAACAGCATTGTGATAAGGCCTGTATACTCTGATAAGAAAGTATATCTTATTCCGGATGCAGACAGAATGACAATTCAGGCTCAGAATTCCCTTCTTAAGACTTTGGAGGAGCCTCCGGATTATTCTGTCCTAATATTGACCACTTCAAATGCTGATGCGCTGATTGATACTGTTCGATCCAGGGTGTCAAGATATGACTTTATAAAAAATACAGCAAATGAAGTTTATGAATACCTAAAAAATAATTTTACTGAAGATCTTGAGGGAATAAATTTTATTGCATCCTATTCAAATGGAATTATAGGTACAGCAAAAGATCTGGCTCAGTCAGGAGAATTAATGTCTCTTAGAGAAAATGTTTTTAATATAATCCAGAAGCTGTCAAAGCCTAAGTTAATTGAAGTATTTGAAATGTATCCATTTTTTGAAGAAAATAAAGATAGAATTGGTATTATTCTTGATATTATGACTTTTTTTTATAGAGATATGATAATATTGAAAAATATGGAACATGACAAATTATTGATTAATTCTGATAAAAAAGATATTATATTAAAAAATGCCCTGAATTGTTCCAACAAAAAGTTGTTGAAAAATATTGATATAATTGAGGAAGCCCGCAGTTCAATTATGCAGAATGTGAATTTTCAATTATCAATTGAAATTATGCTGATGAGGCTTCAGGAGGAATTCTAATTATGGTGACAGTTGTAGGAGTTAGATTTAAAGAGGCAGGAAAAATATATTATTTTGATCCTGACAACCTTCAGATAGATTTAAATGAAAATGTGATTGTAGAAACTGCAAGAGGTATAGAATTTGGAAAGGTGGTTATCCCAAATAGGGAAGTACCGGATGAAGATATAGTGGCTCCTTTGAAAAAAGTTATAAGAATTGCTACTGAGGAAGATAAAAAACACTATGAAGAAAATAAGCAGAAAGAGAAAGAAGCTTTTAATATATGCCTTGAAAAAATCAAGAATCATAATCTTGATATGAAGCTTATTGGAGTTGAATATACTTTTGATAATAATAAAATATTATTCTATTTCACTGCTGATGGCAGAGTTGACTTCAGAGAACTTGTAAAGGATCTTGCGGCGGTGTTTAAGACCAGGATTGAATTAAGGCAGATAGGTGTAAGAGATGAGTCAAAAATGATGGGCGGTATAGGAATTTGCGGCCGTGTTCTTTGCTGCAGATCTTTCCTTGGAGAATTTGAACCTGTTTCCATTAAAATGGCAAAAGAACAGGGCTTGTCTTTGAACCCTTGTAAAATATCCGGCGCATGCAGCAGATTAATGTGCTGCCTTAAATATGAACATGAAGTCTATGAAGAATTATTAGCCAGAACACCTAAAATTGGTGCAATAGTTGAAACCCCCGAAGGCCAGGGAGTAGTTATAGAGGCTAATATCTTGAAAGAGATAGTGAAAGTTAAATTAGATAAAGGCAATGAAGCAGATCTGGCTACATTTAAATTAAATGATATTAAGATTATTAAAGATGCTGCGGCAAGTGATGAGGATCTTGATCTGGAGCTGGATGTGGATCTGGAGACTTTGAAGACTTTGGAGGATTAGCTTGCTGAAAAGTTGTTAAAAATAAATAAATTATATTAAGGGAAGTTGTAAAATAAAATGCCGTAATATATAGAAAACTCATGGTAATCCATTGTAAAATGTTTAATAACCAAAGAAAAACATTAGCAAAGGAGTACCATGAGTTATATATGAATAATAACAC
>DULL01000091.1 GCA_012840395.1 Clostridiaceae bacterium
ACATTTTTCTGGGATTACTACAAAACCGTAACGGCGTAAACTTGGGAACCGCCTAGTACGGGACCGTAGGCTAGGTGGTGTGAGAGGTCGGTAGGTGAATTAATCACCTACCTCCTACTCGATTATATATTTCTTACCATGAAGCTATGGCGCCGTCTGCTCTGGGCTCTGTACCGCCGCACAAGGTACCTTCCTGGTTTACCCAGATTATCTGGCCTCTGCCGAAAGATGATTCATCAGAAACTACTTCAATATCGTGCCCCTTATCTATCAGAGCATCAACCACTTTCTTAGAAAATCCTTTTTCAATATATACCTTTTTATCTTCAACCCATCTCCAGCGCGGTGCATCAAGAGCAGCCTGAGGATTCATGTGGAAATCTACGGTGTTCATGATAACCTGAACATGGCCCTGAGGTTGCATGAATCCACCCATAACTCCGAAGGGGCCTACGGGTTTGCCGCCTTTTGTAAGGAATCCGGGGATAATTGTGTGGTATGGTTTTTTTAGCGGTTCAATACAATTATCATGATCTTGGTCCAATGTAAAATTGCATCCCCGATTATGCAGGCTTATGCCTGTATCGGGAACAACAAGCCCTGAACCAAAGCCCATATAATTGCTTTGAATATAGGAAATCATATTTCCTTCTCCGTCTGCAGCCGCAAGATAAACAGTCCCTCCTTTTGGAGGCTGCCCTGCTTCAGGTATAAGAGCTTTTGAACCTATAAGGTTACGCCTTTCTGCCGCATAGTCTTTTGAAAGCAGAGCAGATGTTTTCACCGACATTTTCCTGGGATCGGCTATGTATTTCTGACCATCCACATATGCCAGTTTCATGGCTTCAATTTGCCTGTGAACTGTTTCAATGTCTTCATTATCTCTAAAGTCAAAACCGCTTAAAATATTTAATGCCATAAGGGCTACTATACCATGTCCGTTGGGGGGTATTTCCCAGATATCATATCCTTTGTAATTTATGCTGACAGGTTCAACCCATTCAGGCTTATAGTTTTCCAGATCCCATTTTCTAAGGTAACCTCCATGTTGTCTGGAGAATGTATCGATTTTATCGCATAAGTCACCGTGATAGAAAGAATCTGCATATGTATCTGCAATGGATTGCAATGTCCTGGCAAGAGCTTCAGATCTCCATATTTCACCGGCTTTTGGAGGAGTGCCCTTTGGGGTAAAAGTACTGAACCAATGTTTGAACTCCTCACCTTTGAAACGGCTTCGGAAAGTAATGAATGCTTTATTCCACAGTTTTGAGATTACAGGTGATACAGGATATCCTTCAGCCGCATATTCAATTGCGGGTTTCATTACTTCAGATAAAGGAAGTCTTCCGAAACGTTTGGAAAGCTCTGCCCAGGCAGATGGAGCTCCAGGTACCGTTACAGGAATCCAACCGTATTTTGGAATGGAATCATAACCTTTATTCTTTATAATTTCAGCTGATATTTCTCTTGGGGCAGGACCGCTTGCATTTAATCCATAAAGCTTTCCGCCTGTCCAAATTAATGCGAAAGCATCTCCTCCTACTCCGTTGGAAGTAGGTTCTACTACTGTAAGGCAGGTTGCGGTGGCAATAGCAGCATCAATAGCATTGCCTCCTTTTTTTAACATCTCAAGGCCTGCTTGTGCCGCCAGGGGCTGGGACGCTGCCACTATACCCTTTTTTGCGTATATTACGTGTCTCCTGGATGGGTATTTGTATGTCAAAGCGTCAAAATCCATGTTATTCCTCCTTTCTATGATATATACTTATTTATACCCGGAATACTAATAATCTGTTTGCTAATATGTTACTGGTATTGCTAATATATTGTTTTTTATTATATCATTTGTAGAAAATGTTTTTTATTTTTTTGATTTTGAATTTATGCTAAAATAATGAAATGAATAATTAAAAGGAGAGTTTTATGCTTAAATTATTTAGGCATTTGAAATCTTTCAGCTTATATATTTTATTAATTGTCCTGCTTTTATTCCTGCAGGCAGTATGCGATTTATCCTTGCCTGATTATATGTCGGATATTGTAAATGTAGGAATTCAGCAAGGAGGCATAGATAGCGCCGTCCCTCAGGTAATCAGGGAAAGTGAGTACAAGAAACTTAACCTTCTGTTATCTGATGAAGAAAATAATTTATTTGTCAAGGGGTTTAGGCTGTTAAGCAAGGACTCGCTGAGTTCAAGGGAATATGAGACCTTTGTTGAAAAGTATCCTGTCCTTGAGAAGGAAAATATTTATTTGATAAATACTTCTGACAAATTGCTGTTAGAAGACTTAAACAGAATACTTGGAAGAAGACTGCTGGTTTTATACATGATAGAGAAAGGTATGCCCGCCGAGGGTAATATGTCATTTGGCAACATGTCATTATTTGAAGGTTTCCAAGGGTTGCCTTCCAGTGGATTTCCTTCCGGAGCGGACCCGTTTGATATTTTGTCTAAGCTGCCAAAGGAGCAGTTGGAAGGGATTTTAAAAATTATTGACGGGAAAATTGACCAAATACCGGAAAAAATGATTACACAATCTTCAATAGCTTATATTACAGATGAGTACCAGTCTATAGGTGTTGATACAGCCAGGTTGCAGCGTAATTACATTCTCAAGGTGGGAGGTCTTATGCTGGGCATAGCCCTCATAGGAGCTTTTGCCACAGTACTTGTAAGTTTTCTGTCTGCTAAAGTGGCTGCAGGCCTTGGAAGAAATATAAGAGAAACGATATTCAGGAAGGTAACTTCATTTTCAAACAGCGAATTTGACAAGTTCTCTACCGCCTCACTGATAACCAGAAGTACCAATGACATCCAGCAGGTTCAGATTCTCATGACCATGCTGTTCAGAGTAGTGTTTTATGCGCCAATCCTGGGAATAGGCGGAGTAATAAGAGCTTTATCCAATAATTATTCAATGGGATGGATAATTGCTGTTGGCGTCATGGCAATACTTACTTTAGTAGTTGTTTTATCATCCATTGCACTGCCTAAATTTAAATCAGTCCAGAAGCTGGTAGACAGGGTGAACCTGGTAATTAGGGAATCTTTAACGGGTATGCTTGTTATCCGCGCTTTTAATAACGAAAAGTTTCAGGAAAATAAATTTGATGAATCCAACAGAAACCTTACCAGGACGAATCTCTTTATAAGCCGCCTGATGGCCATTATGATGCCTGCCATGATGCTTATAATGAATGGACTGATATTGTTGATTATATGGGTGGGAGCTCACCAGGTTGATTACGGAAATATTCAGGTTGGGGACATGATGGCTTTCATGCAGTATACAATGCAGATAATAATGTCCTTTCTGATGATTTCAATGGTGTCAATCATGCTGCCCAGAGCTGCTGTTTCGGCTCAAAGAATACTTGAAGTGACAGAATGCGATGTATTGATTAAGGATCCGGAGAATCCGGTTTCACTTGGAAAGGGCAACAGGTGCCAGGTACAGTTTAAGAATGTAAGCTTTAAATACCCTGGTGCAGAAGAGTTTGTGCTGTATAATATAAATTTCACGGCAAATCCGGGGGAAACCACGGCTATAATAGGCTCCACAGGCAGCGGAAAATCTACTCTTATTAATCTTATTCCCAGGTTCTATGATGTAACTGAAGGAGAAATACTAATTGATGGAGTGAATATAAAAAATATTACTCAGAAAGACCTGAGGGAAAAAATTGGGTTTGTGCCCCAGAAAGGAATACTGTTTTCAGGGACTATAGAAAGTAATATAAAATATGGCGGGGATAATATTTCTGACCAGGATATGATAAAGGCTGCCAGAATAGCCCAGTCAGAAGAATTTATCCGGGAGAAGGAAGGAGCCTATGACTTTATAATCACCCAGGGAGGTACAAATGTATCAGGAGGCCAGAGGCAAAGGTTGACAATAGCCAGGGCTCTTGCAAAGAATCCCGGTATTTATATATTCGATGACAGCTTTTCAGCATTGGATTTTAAAACGGACAGAGCACTAAGGAAAAGCCTGAAAGAGGAAATAAAAGGCTGTACGGTCATTATTGTTGCTCAGAGGATCAGTACTATTATGGATGCAGATAAAATTATAGTTTTGGATGAGGGTAGAATAGTGGGAGAGGGCACTCATAAAGAGCTTCTGAAGACCTGTGAAATTTATAAAGAGATAGCTTACTCCCAGCTTTCAAAGGAGGAATTGGAATATGAGCAACAATAGAGAGTTCTCCCGGAGACCTGCGGCAGGCAGGGGAATGGGCCCTATGATGAGGATAGCGGAAAAACCTAAGGATTTTAAAGGTACTATGAAAAAGCTTTTGCAGTATCTTAGGCCATATAATGCAGCATTTTTAATTGTTGTAATATTTGCTTTCGGAAGTGCAGCTTTTTCAATAGTGGGTCCCAAAATACTTGGCAAGGCCACAACCAAAATATTTGAAGGCCTGGTTGAAAAAGTAAGGGGTGTTGAAGGGGCTTCTATAGATTTTGGATATATAGGCAGAATTATAATAATTCTTATAGTTCTATATGCACTGAGCGCATTGTTTTCATTCATCCAGGGATTTATTGTGTCAGGAGTGGCACAGAAGGTTTCTTTTAATCTAAGAAAAGAAATATCAGAGAAGATTAACAGGCTGCCTTTGAAATATTTTGACAAAGTTACCCATGGAGAAGTATTGTCGAGGGTGACAAATGATGTTGATACCGTGAGCCAGACTCTCAACCAGTCTCTTTCACAAATTATTACGTCAATTACCACTTTGATTGGTGTTTTGGTAATGATGATCTCGATCAGCTGGCAGATGACTTTATTGGCGCTGTTGATGCTGCCTTTATCTACCATATTGGTATTTTCAGTGGTCAGAAAGTCCCAGGTGTTTTTTAAAGACCAGCAAAAATTTCTGGGTGAAGTTAACGGATATGTGGAAGAAATGTTTAGCGGCCACATTATTATGAAAGCTTATAACGGAGAAGAGAAGGCAACAAGGGAATTTGTTAAAATAAACCATAAGCTTTACGATGCAGCCTGGAAAGCACAGTTTATATCAGGAATGATGCAGCCTATTATGGCTTTTATAGGTAATCTTGGATATGTTGCAGTGTCAATACTTGGAGGATACCTGGCTGTCAGGAAGACCATAGAGGTAGGGGATATACTGTCCTTTATACAGTACATCAGAAGTTTCACTCAACCCATAGTGCAGGTTGCACAGATTTCAAATATCATTCAGTCAACAGTAGCGGCTTCCGAGAGGGTTTTTGAATTCCTTGGAGAGAAGGAGATTACCGAGGAAGCCGGCACAAGGGAAACTCTTGGGAATATAAGAGGAGAAGTGATTTTTGAGAATGTCAGGTTTGGCTATGAGGAAGATAAGACAGTTATAAAAGACTTTTCTGTAAATATTAAGCCCGGACAAAGAGTTGCTATTGTAGGGCATACCGGATCCGGGAAGACAACTATTGTAAAACTCCTGATGAGATTTTATGAGCTTAATGGCGGAAGAATTTTGATTGACGGAGTTGACATTAGAAACATAAAAAGAGAAGAGTTAAGAAGCTATATAGGAATGGTGTTACAGGATACATGGCTGTTCAGAGGCACTATTATGGAGAACATAAGGTACGGAAGGCTTGAGGCTACGGATAAAGAAGTTATCAGGGCTTCTAAGTTAGCCTGTGCACACCACTTTATACAGACATTGCCCAATTCCTATAATATGGAGATAAATGAAGAGGCAAATAATATTTCATCCGGGCAGAAACAGTTGCTTACCATTGCAAGGGCTATACTTAAAGACCCTAAAATACTGATATTGGATGAAGCTACAAGCTCGGTTGACACAAGGACGGAGATACTTATAAAAAGAGCCATGGAAAATCTCATGAAAGGGAGAACAAGCATTATTATTGCCCACAGGCTTTCCACCATAAGAGATGCTGATTTAATTATTGTGATGGAAGATGGGTATATAGTAGAAATGGGTAAGCATGAAGAGCTTATCGGTAAAAACGGGAAATATGCCACTCTCTATAATAGCCAGTTTGAAGATTGAGGAAACAGGGGGAAAACAAAGGGACGGTTCTTCTGCTTCCGTTTTTGGCGGAAGCAGAAGAACCGTCCCTGATTTTCCTGCAGATTAGTAAGTTTCTACGAACAGTTCGAAAAAGGCTTGTGGATGTGCACAGGCAGGGCATTCCTTTGGAGCTTCGGCGCCTTCGTGTATGTAACCGCAGTTACCGCATTTCCAAAGAACCGTCTCGTTCTTTTTGAAAACGGTATCATTTTCAATGTTTGCAATAAGTTTATTGAATCTTATTTCGTGCCTCTTCTCTGCATATGATATTGCTCTGAATACTCTTGCAATCTCCGGAAAACCTTCTTCATCCGCTACTTTGGCAAATTCAGGATAAAGCATTGACCACTCTTCATTTTCTCCTTTTGCAGCAGCTTTCAGGTTGTCGAGAGTAGTACCCTGAGCAACAGGAAAATCAGCAGTAATTTCTATGTTGGTTGGTAATTCTCCTTCAAATCCTGCAAGAAGGAATTTAAAAAATCTTTTTGCATGTTCTTTTTCATTATCAGCGGTTTCAATAAAGATATTTCTCATTTGCTTAAAGCCTTCTTTGTCAGCAATTGAGGCATAATAAGTATAACGGTTGCGTGCCTGGGATTCCCCTGCAAATGCTTTCATCAAATTTTCCGAAGTTTTTGTTCCTTTTAAACTTTTCATATTCTTACCTCCACTCACTAATTTTATATTTTTGTATTTATTTATTTATTAGAAAGGCATTTTGAACATATGCCTTTGAAATAAACATTTTTTTCCTTTATCAGAAAGTTTCCTAAAGAGGGATATTGGGACTCTTCCAGGTAAATGGGGAAATCATATATATAATCACATGATTCACATATAAAGTGTCCATGATCTGTAAAAGCAATGTCGTACCTCGCTTCATTTTCCTCGACTAATGCTATTTTAACAAGATTAGCATCCATGAACAGGTTTAACGAATTATATACGGTAGTTTTAGATAATGTGGGTATTTCTTTAACAAGAGCACCGTATATTTCATCGACAGTAGGATGACTCCGTTTTTCAATAAGATATTCTAAAACCTTAATTCTCTGATAAGAAGGTTTAATATTCTTACTTAACAATATTTCAGTGATATTGTCCCTGTTTATCATTTTGAAACGCTCCAAAGAACAATAAAAATAAAATTATAATAAATTTGTAATCATTACATTTTTATTATAATAACAGATGATAACATTGTCAATATTTAGAAAAATATATAAACTATTAATTTATTAATTTCTTATTTACCACACTTTCATTGAAATAATCACATTTTAATTGTATTTGTCAATAATTATGAAAATTTATTTAAATAAATATGAAAAAATGGAACCTAAATTGATATTGATTAGTCTATAACCGTAAATGGCTATATATGGTTATAAAATGCTGGCAAAAATAATAATAAGAGGTGGTCAATTTGAAGAAATTACTAGCTGTATTGGTTGCAATGCTTATGCTTGTAACTGCTATTATTCCGTTGCAGGGTTTTGCTGCTGGGGATGACAAAGGACTTGAGGATGCCATTAAGGCGGCAAAATCTTTAATTGAGGTTCCTGAAGACTATAAAATTATATCAAGCTTTGGGAATGAAGGTGATATGGATTACTGGGAACTTTATTGGAGCAGCAAGGATGATTATACCGGAAGTATAAGTGTCCGCATCAGGAATGACGGTACTTTGCTGTGGTATGACCAGTATAAGAGAGAATATTACCAGGATGACGGACTTAAGTTTCCAAAAGTAAGCAGAGATGAGGCTAAGACTATTGCTGAAAATTTTATCAGGAAGGTAAACCCATCAGTTATTGATAATATCAAATATTATGAAGTAGACCAGATCCAGCTGGGAGATAATTCCTATTATTTTAATTACATAAGAATAGAAAACGGTGTTCCTTATTATAATAATTCAATATATGTAGCTGTAAACCGTAATACAGGTGATGTTGTATCATACAATTATTATTGGACCGAAGGGCTGGAATTTCCTGATGCCTCAATAGTCATTTCAGTTGAGGAAGCTCAAAAAGCTTATATGGAAAAAATGGGATTAGAACTTATATATCAGTCCAGCAATGTTAAAGATGAACTCAAGGTGTTCCCGACTTATATTCCAAAGTATAACAATAATTCTATTGGTATAGATGCTCTCACAGGTGAAAGAATAGAGTTTGGTACAAGATATATTATCTATAACACTGTATCCCAGGTAGCTATGGATCAAGCAACGAAAGAAATGGCCGGGGCAGGGGATGGAGGAGAAATAAGGCTTTCCCCTGAGGAAGAAAAAGAAGTGCGTGAAATTTCAAAATTAATCTCTCTTGAGGAAGCTGAAAAGATTGCCAGAAATAGCAGCGAAATTGGACTTGATAATGAAAAAATGAACCTGGACAGATATATTCTTTCCAGAAGCTGGAACAATAAAGATGATCTATTTTGGAACCTAACATTTAGAAACAATCCTGATGTAGATGAAGATGAAATATATAGGTACGCAAGTGTAAAGATTAATGCTAAAACAGGAGAAATTGCAAGCTTTTATATCAGTGTCCCATATAACGAGAACGATAAGGCAGTAGACGACAGTGAGGCCGCAAAGGCTGCTGTTGAAGAGTTTGTTAAGAAATTTAAGCCTGACAAATACCAGCTTGTTGAGTTAGATGAAGAAGAATCTGATCAGCCTATAATACTTAAGAGTGCTGAACTTCCCAAATCATATTCATTCCGTTTTAACAGAATAGTGAATGAAATACCATTCCCCGGAAACGGATTTACAGTAAGATACGATGCTGTAAGGCAAAAAGTAACAGAATTTTATATGGAATGGTACGATATAGACTTCCCTTCACTTGACGGGGTGATTTCAGAAGAAAAAGCAAATGAAGCCTTATTCCAAGAGGTTGGACTGGAACTTCAATATAAAGAAGTTTATCCAAAGGATTTAGAAATAAGAGATTATTCTGACATAAAACCTGAGATGAAACTGGCTTATGTCCTCAAATCCGGCAAGCCATATAATTTAGATGCTTATACTGGTAAAATTTTAAATTATGACGGTACTCCTTATAAAGAAACCAAGATTCCTGAGTACACTGATATTGAAGGACATTATGCTGAAAAGCAGATAAACATGCTTTCTGAATACGGTATAGGCTTTGAAGGCAGCGAGTTTAGACCCAATCAGCAAATAAAACAAAAAGAATACTTTGCTTTACTGATTAAAATAATAAACAACTACTATTCTCCTGGGTTAAGTGATGTTATGGATGGAGAAGAAGTAGAGAAAATGTACAATTATCTTATAAGAAAGAAGATAATAACTGCTGAAGAGAAAGACCCTGAAGCTTTCATAAAAAGAGAAGATGCGATAAAGTACCTGATCAGGGCTATGAAATTAGATGAGGTTGCCAGCATTAAGGGTATTTACAACTTCCCGTTCAAGGATGTAGAAGAAACAAACCCTGATCTGATAGGCCATATTACATTAGCCTATGGTATGAAAATTATAAACGGCTTTGATGGGTATTTTAATCCTAAGGGAGAAATTACAAGAGCTGAGTCTGCAGTTATTATATATAATTATCTGAATAGATAGTTAAGAGGAATAGTTTAAAAGGTGAGGCTCCTTCCTTAAGATAAACAGTAGGATAATAACGATTAAACTGTTTATCTCGGGAAGGAGCGTTTTTATTATTTAAAATATGAGATACAATGTATTGAAAAAATAAACTTATATACAAATTATAAGTCTGAATATTTGTAATGGTGATTGATAAAGCTAAGCAATAATATCTAATACTCTTGCAAATAACTTATAAACAACATGGTATAATTAACGTGGTATAATCGTATGGTCAAAAAGCTTTTATCAATAGTGATTATACCGCAATTGGAACAAAGATAGCCTAATTAAACTGATAATAGCTTCAATTTCTTGCATATGGAAAGGAATAACTGTATACATGGAACTTCCGTTGGATTTGAGAAATGCATTGGAATCGGAACTTTCATCTTTATCCTCCAGGAGACTTGCCGGGGTGGTATCGGAACTTTCAGGCAGATACCGCAATAATAAACCAACTTCCCGAAAGAGCTTTATAAAATCACGGGAGGAAGTAAATGCATATGTTGCTTTTCGCATGCCTGCCACCTATGCCGCTGTGTACTCAGCACTAAGGAAGGTAAAGGAAATTCTCCCTCAATGGAATCCTGAAACATTTATGGATGCAGGAGCAGGCCCTGGAACCGCCATATGGGCGGCTTTGGAAGTATATCCAGGATTACGTGCTGCAACCCTTCTTGAAAGAGAAGAGGATATGATTGAATTAGGGATGAGATTGGCTAAATACTCATCATCTGGTTTTATACAAAATGCAGAATGGATCAGAACAGATATTACTGGTGACTGGAATACATCATCCCATGACCTGATAACTGCTTCCTATGTATTGGGAGAAATTGATGAACAGCACAGAAACGATTTTATCCGGAAACTCTGGCAGGTTACTGCAAATACCCTGGTTATCATAGAACCTGGTACGCCCGCAGGATTTTCAAGGATTAGACAAGCCCGTGAGATTCTTGTTGGTGAGAGGGCCTTGATAGCAGCACCTTGCCCTGGCAACATTACTTGTCCAATAGAGGAAGGCAATTGGTGCCATTTTTCCCAGAGAGTTTCCCGTTCACGTCTCCATAAGCAGGTGAAGGCAGGTGAACTTTCCTATGAAGATGAAAAGTTTTCTTTTATAGCTGTTTCCCGTTTGGAAGGACGGCTTATCACGGGAAGAGTGTTGCGTCATCCTCAAATAAGGAAGGGACATATTGAATTTGAGATATGCAGTCCGGATGGAATAAGCAGGAAGACTATAACACGGAAAGATAAAGAACTATATCGTATTGCAAAGAACTTAAGCTGGGGTTCGGTTTTTCCTGAAATTGAATAATTTTTTATTAATAATAATTAATCAAATAGAATAAAATAGATTTATATTATGTTATTTACAGTTTATAAAATTTTATGATATAATTTATCCAAATATAGATGGTATTTCCATAAAAACGCATAATGCGATCTTTAAATTGAAAGGAGATAGAAAAATGTCAAAATATGAATGCACTCTTTGTGGCTATATATATGACCCGGAAGTAGGGGATGAAGATACAGGCATCCCTGCTGGGACAGCTTTTGAAGACCTTCCGGAAGATTGGGTATGCCCTCTCTGCGGAGCAGGAAAGGAAGATTTTGAAGAAATATTATAATTTTACATGATTTTGTAAGCCTTTTGTATGCTTTGTGTTTTTTGGTCAATATTCCGATAATGTGTAAGATATTTAATGCCCGTGCCAATGGTTTATATTCAACTAATAACGCGGGCATTTCAAATTATATAAATCTTATTTATTTTTCTTAATATTTCATATCTTAATATTTCATATTTCTATCCAAGGGCAACATCCAGAAACATCATCACTGCGAAACCCAATACTGCCATTATGGTGACAATTGCTTTCTTACCGTCAGCATGCGCTTCAGGTATAAGCTCATCAAATACAACGTATATCATTGCGCCGGCGGCAAAGGACATGAAATAAGGCAAAATGGGTTTCACATAAGTTATGGCCAGGGCGCCTAAAAGGGCAGCTGGTATTTCTACCAAACCAGAAAATTGTCCGTAATACCATGAAGTAAACACAGAATTACCGTTTTGACGGGCAGGAAGCGATACAGCGGCTCCTTCCGGAAAATTTTGCAAACCCATACCAATAGCTAAAGCTACGGCTCCAAACAACATAGATTTATCATTAATTTGAGAAGCAGCACCAAAAGTTACTCCTACAGCCAGACCCTCAGGAATATTATGAATTGTTACTGCAAGGATCAATAAAAAAGATTTACCCAATTTACTCCTTAATCCCTCTACATGCTTTGTTTCATTGTGCATATGAGGGACAAGCCTGTCAGTCAGCCATAAAAATGCACAGCCTGCCAAAAATCCTGTTACTGCAGGTATATAACCTGGAATTCCAATTTCTGAAGCAAAATCTAATGACGGATTAAGAAGGGAAAAAAATGAGGCTGCAGTCATTACACCTGCTGCAAATCCAAGCATAGAATCCATAATGTTTTGCCTGACTCTAACAAAGAAGAATACGAGAGCTGCACCTGCCGCAGTCATACCCCAGGTAAATAATGAAGCTAGAAATGCCTGTGTAATACCGCTTTGTTCCATGAACCACTGCATTAGTCTAGTCCTCCCGGAAAATAAATAATATAATTTCAGATGATGAACTATTAGTCCATTCACCTTTTAAAAAATGGCATAAGATTAAATTAATTAACCTTCGAGATAATTATATCAAGAAGATGCTTTATGTCAATTAATAGCATATATTTAGATCTACAAAATAGTATTTTGTATATTTTCAATGCTTTTCCTGATGAGACAGAGAAGCGTGTCTTTGCTGTCAGTACTTTTAATTAAAGAGTTATAAGGCTGAAGCCTGGGAAGTTGTAAAATAAAATGCCGTAATATATAGAAAACTCATGGTAATCCATTGTAAAATGTTTAATAACCAAAGAAAAACATTAGCAAAGGAGTACCATGAGTTATATATGAATAATAACAC
>DULL01000092.1 GCA_012840395.1 Clostridiaceae bacterium
CCTTGCACTTCTCTTTTTTTCGTGTTATCTTACATTTAGTGGCTTCCATTTGTAGGTTTTTTTCTTTTTAGACCTACTAGAAGTCTTTCAGGTCTCATTTCTTTCATACTAAGTTAACAGAGCCTATTCTATAAGATAAATCAGAAACTAGAATTTCCCAACATTCCTGAGTTATCAGTGTACCACAAAAATCATAAATGATACACTAAATAAGACGGGTAAGTTCATTTTTTGGTTCCTCAAGAATAATGTAACCAGGCTGAATACTTGATAGTCAAAAGGATAAAAGGTATAGAATTTGAATTGAATATTTAATAAATGGAAAATAAAAACCCGTCCCGCGTAACATGCTTAAACTGTTACTATGGAATGGGTTTTTACTACATTTACAATATCAATTTTAATTTCTTTTTAGTAAGCTTCTTGGCTGTCCATTAATTAGCTGTCTAATAAATGACAGGCTACCTTATGCTCTGGATTATCCTTGAGGGGACGTAATTGAGGTTCTTCATTTTTACATATTTCCATACAGTACCTGCATCTGGGATGGAAACGGCATCCCTTTGGAGGATTAATTGGAGAAGGCACATCTCCTTCAAGCAGAATACGTTCCTTCTTCGCGCCTACAATTGGTATGGGAACAGCTGAAAGCAGAGCCTGTGTATAAGGATGTACCTGTCTTTTATATAAGCTCTCTGAATCAGCCAACTCTACTATCTTACCAAGATACATGACAGCTATCCTGTCACTCATGTACTGGACCACACTTAAGTCATGGGCAATGAAAATATAAGTAAGGCAAAACTGTTTCTGGAGCTTGCGCATCAAATTCAGTACCTGTGCTTGTATTGAAACATCCAGAGCCGAAACAGGTTCGTCGCATACAATCAGCTCAGGTTTCATAGCTAGTGCCCTGGCAATACATATACGCTGACGCTGGCCTCCGGAGAATTCATGGGGATATCTGTACATGTAATCCGGTTGAAGATTGACGGTCTGAAGGATCTCAGCTATCATTTCCTTACGTTCTTCTTTATTCCCTAATTTATGGATCCGCATAGGTTCATCAAAAGAAGCATATATGTTTTTCATAGGATCGAAAGAAGCATATGGATCCTGAAATATCATCTGGATTCTTCTGCAAGCGCGGAAACTCTCTTCCTTTGACAGTGAAAAAAGATCCTTTACCTCCCCGTCTTCGCCACGTATCAACAATTGGCCTCCATTGGGCTTATACAACCTCATGATACATTTCCCCAATGTAGTTTTACCGCAGCCTGATTCTCCAACTATACCCAGCGTTTCACCTTTTCGCACCTCTAATGTAATATCATCAACAGCCTTCACATACCCAACTACTCTCTTGAGAATTCCTTTGGTAACGGGAAAATATTTCTTTAAATTATTTACCTTCAGCAATACATCTTCACTGATTCTGAAAGTTTCTTTTTCCAGTTCAATCATTTCTATCGCCTCCCTCATACAGCCAGCAGCGCACCTCATGCCCTTCCTCTATTTCTGTAACTGAGGGATGGGCTGTTTTACATTTATCACAAGCTTTCGGACACCGAGGCTCAAACTCACAACCTTCAAAAACAATAGACGCATCCGGAGTGGTTCCTTCAATAGACTCCAGTTCCACATCCTTACCCATACCCAGTACCGGCACTGATTTTAACAAGGCCTGAGTGTACGGGTGTTTAGGATTGTTAAAGATCTGCTCAAGACTGCCGAATTCAACAATACGTCCCATATACATTACTGCAACCTCATCGCATACCTCAGCTACAATACCCATATTATGGGTAATCAATATAACTGACATATCCATTGATTTCTGCATCTGTTTCATTAAGCTCAGTATTTGAGCTTGAATTGTTACGTCCAGAGCTGTAGTAGGTTCGTCAGCTATTAAAATTTTGGGATTGCTGATCAAACCTATGGCAATCATTATACGCTGCTTCATACCTCCGGAAAGTTCATGAGGATAACTTTTATAACGAGCCACAGGATCCGGAATGCCTAAATCCTTAAGCAAGCTAATAATTCTATTTTTACCTTCTTCCTTACTGACCTTTTCATGAGTCAGTAAAGCTTCCATTATCTGCCATCCAATGCTATATACGGGGTCAAGAGATGATAAAGGATCTTGGAAAATCATTGATATATGTTTTCCCCGTAAAGAGCGCATTTCTTTGCTGTTGCGCTCATAATCAGTGATAACGAATTCCTGCCCAGGCTCAGGTGAATATATCACATTGCCTCCTGATATATAACCATTTTTAGGTAACAGCTGCGTAATTGAATGGGCAGTGACACTTTTTCCGCAGCCTGATTCACCGACTATACCCAAGGTCACGCCTCGGCGCAAATTAAAACTAACATCGTTAACAGCATTAACGGTTTTTTTCCCAACTTTAAATTTAGTTTGCAGATTTTTTACTTTTAATATATAATCTTTTTCCATATTCGGCCTCCTTACTGTGTAGCGTCAAAGACGTCGCGCAGTCCATCACCAAAGAAATTAACACCTAAAACAAACAAGGATATCACTATACCGGGAGCTATCCACAATATTGGATGATTTTGAAATATGGTAAAGCTTCTGGCTGCATTTATAACATTTCCCCAGGTAGGAATAGCATTTGGCACACCCATACCCAGAAAACTCAAGGCCGCTTCTGATAGTACAAATCCTGCAGTCTGCATGGTTATGGATACGATGACCGGTCCTAATGTATTAGGTAAAATATGTTTAAACATAATAGATGTACTGGATACTCCGTTGGTTCTGTAAAATTCTATAAAAGGCTCAGTTTTTAATGACAGCACCTTGCTTCTCACAAGACGTGCCGTACTCATCCATCCGGTAAAGCAGAATATCAGCACCAGGTTTCCGAGGCTTCTTCCTGAGAGACCCACCAGTATCAGAATCAGCATAATCTGAGGAAAGGTTGTCATTACTTCACATAGATAAATAATAACCGAGTCAATTTTTCCACCATAATAACCTGCTATACAACCAAGTACACAACCTATCAATGCTGCGCCTAAAGCAGAGGTTAAGCCTACTACTATTGAAATGCGTCCCCCATACAATATTCTGGCAAGAGTGTCCCTTCCGGCATTATCAGTTCCAAGTGGATGTTCAAGAGAAGCCGGTTTTAACCTATCTGCAGGATTTACATATGATGGATCATAAGGAGTTAATATAGGTGCAAATATTGAACATAATACAAATATAGAAACTATTATAAGTCCTAACATGGCAAGTTTATTCGATGCAAACTTCTGGATATTCCTTCTTGCCAGACTCGACTTTTTTATTTTATTTACTTTTTTGGGAGTAACAGTCTTCATCATTACTTTCATTTACGCATACCTCCTTATGATTCGCCAAAACGGATACGGGGATCTAAGATGGCAGAGAAAATATCTATAAGGAAACTTGCTACTAATACCGCAATGGCAATAAACAAAGTGGTTATCATTACCACCGGCATATCACTGCCTGAAATGGATTCCACTATGAGAGTCCCCATGCCCGGATAGTTGAAAACGCTCTCGATAACTACGGTTCCGGAAATCAAAATAGGTATGCGGTTTACTATTATAATCATTACCGGAATTAAAGCATTTCTGAAAGAATGGAAAAAGTTTACTCTTCCTTCAGATAAACCTTTACTTCTTGCTGCTTTTATATAATCCTTGTTCATAACATCAAGCATGGAACCTTTTGTATATCTCATAAGCGTAGCTGTATATGCAATTCCAATAATTAATACGGGCATTATCATGTATGGTATACGTTCAATAAAAGATTCCTTGCCTATTGTGAACCGTCCTCCGGTAGGGAGCCATTTAAGGTTAATGGCAAATATTACAATAGCAGTCAGACCAAAAAAGAATTCCGGGATCGATACTCCCACCATACCTAAAGCAGTTAAAGTATAGTCTATAGGCGTATTGCGTTTGATCGCGGTGATGAATCCGAAACCAATACCAAGTATTGTAGCAATTATAAATCCAAGAATTGTAATCTCCAGGGTGGCAGGAAGCCTTGAAAGAATAACTTTGGAGATTTTGGCGCCGGATATAAGACTGTAACCTAAATCACCCCTCAACAAATCGCCAAGCCAGCGGAAATAACGTACAATGGCCGGATCATTAAGTCCCAGACTATCCCGCATTTGTTCTATTGCCTCTTCAGTCATAAAGGCCATTTGTTCAGGAGAAATTTTATAGGATAAGGGATCGCCCGGTACAAACTGAAGGCAAATGAAAATAATTACGGTTATTAAAAAGAGCTTTGGTATCATTGCCAACAGTCTTCTAATAAAATAAGCGAGCATAATTTTCCTCCTTCGATGTTTAGAAATTTAAGTATAGTCGTCAGACAAAACTTTATTATCGTCTTTTTTACCGCTTTTTTCGTTTGGATATTAAAAATTAAAGCAGGCAGGAGAATTAACTCCTCCTGCTTTAATTTCACTTCAGAACAAGTTGGAGAAATAACTATGAAAACTCCTTCTTGAATGAATATCATATTTTATGGTTTGCGGAGCTTCCATGATTCAAGTCTCAGGTCACAAGTTCTGTAGATTGCCAGGTCTGTTCCTTTAAGCCATACTTCATCAAAATCCCACTTAGCATCATTAAATACCATAACCTTGTTCATAGCATATAACGGGATTTGAGCACAGTATTCTACTCCATTTTCCTGTAATTTATTACCTATTTCTCTAATTTTATTGGTGTCTGTTGTTATCAGCAGTTCATTCATATATTTAGTGAATAATTCATCACGGAGCTCTGCATTGCCAAGATACTTGTCATAAATAGCTCCGGTAGCTAGCAAACCATAGCATTCCAGACCGCTCATCTGGTTTGCACCAGCATAGAGCAGATCCCAGTTCTTCATTTCATATATTGCATTGGCCAAATCCTGAGTGAATAGTATTGATTCAGTCTTGATACCTACATCGTTTAAGTTCTGGCAGATATAATCAACTATATCTTTTGATATCTGGTCGTTGTAATAATAAGCAATGCGAACTGTTGAGCCATCATACCCAACGGACTTCAGCAACTCTTTTGCTTTCTCTGTATCTCTCTTAAACCTTGGTATTGACTTATTATAGAATGGATCATCAGGGTTCACCAGTGTTGACAATGCAACTGCCTGACCAGGGAAGTACGAAGCTATACCCTCTTTGTCGATAGCATAATTGATAGCTTTGCGGAAATCTGCATTTGCCATGAACTTGTTCCACTTTCCGTCCTGAGAGCCGGTTAAGTTAGTGCACATCAGACGGATATATGCAGATGGAAATACTTGATATGAATAGTCCGGATTCTTGGAAACAACGTTTTGAGCAAAGTTTATATCATTGAATTCATTTGAATGAACAAGGTCAAGTTTTCCTGCTATCATGGCAGCTTCTGCAGCATCCTTACCGCCGGTGCTGAAGCTTATACCATGAATATATTTGATTCCCGGCTTAGGTCCATACCAGTCATCATTTCTGACCAATACACAAGAATCGGGATAATGAACTGATTCAAGTTTATATGGTCCGCAATGGATCGGGAATTCCCAGTATTCATATTCTCCAAACTTTGTATAATCCACATTTTCAGGGAAACAATGTCTCGGATATGGAACGAAGGTTGCCAAAGTACGCATGAAATAGCTATATGGCGTATGCAGTTCAATAGTAAGTTTCTTGCCATCTGCCTTTATACCCTCAATATGATCAGCCGTTCCCTCAACAAATTCTTTTGCCCCTTTAATATAAGCAAAGGAACCGCGTTCATTCTGGATACCATAACCTCTCAGCTGAGCCTCAAAGCTGAATACAAAGTCATCAGCCGTAACAGGTTTTCCATCAGTCCAGTTACAGTTTTCACGGATGTAGAAAGTATATATCAGTCCGTCATTTGAAATATCCCATTTTTCTGCTATTCTGGGTACATATTTTGTGTGGTCTTCAATATCCAGTTTCAGCAAGGTGTCATAGAGCATGTCAGGAACTTGAGACTGATAATCCAGGTAAACGCACTCGAATTTTCCGTCCGTACCTCCGGATGCAAACCACAGAACATTCAGACTGCCTGTTTCGCTGTAATCTTCTTCTTTTGTCTCTGTAGGTTGAGTGTCTTTGGTGTCGGTCTGAGTAGTCGAAGTTTTTGAATCTCCAGATGTAGTTGTCTTCGAAGCACAACCTGCAACTCCACTAACCAAAACACATAAAACTAGCAGAAGTGCCAAAAGCTTTTTCATGTTTTCTCCTCCTTCTAAAAAATAATGTTCTGTTAACTTAATAATAAAATGAGACCTGAAACGCTTCTGGTATAATGGAAATTGCCACAAACCATTACCTCCCAGAAAGGAGCGTTTAGGTCTCATGACTATTATACCACCAAACGTTGTA
>DULL01000093.1 GCA_012840395.1 Clostridiaceae bacterium
ACATGCCCAATATTCACTGTATAATGAAGATAAGGGCAGAAACCATGAAAATCGGCGCTGCCCTTAAGTAACTATAACAAAATCTTATTTCAGATTTTTGAGTTTACACAAAACTTGAAACGGTCTCGAGCAAAATAGCAAAGTAGCTTAATAAAAGCCGGATATCCGGCTTTTATTAATACTAAGTTTTTAAAAGAAAACAGGCAATATAACTCGCTATAAATTTAACTCTATTTGTTTATATAATCCTCAGGATTTACAGGTTTATCATCCTTCCATACTTCGAAATGTAAGTGAGGTTGCTCTGCAGATTCAAAGGCAGCTGTATTGCCAACGCATCCAATAATATCACCTTGTGCTACCTTTTCATTCTGAACAACCATTTCATCGCTGGCCAGGTTTGCGTACACAGTTCTGAGACCATTATCATGTTCAATAACCACAGTTATCCCCCATCTGGGATCGTTTTTCACATCTACAACAACACCATTTGCAACCGCCCTGACTGGCGTTCCTCTGTCAGCAGCCAGATCAATTCCGCTATGGGCACGCCACTGATCTAATGTTTTTGAGTATATAAGCCTATCCTGGGCAAATACGCCAATAATTTCCCCTAATACCGGTGATATGAATCCCTGGCTTGCCTGGTTTGAAACTTCAACCGATGCAGACTCATTATTTGCTGAAGTTTCTTTACTTGCCTGTGCCTTAGAAGCATCACTACTCACTTCTGTAGATTTAGTTCCATCAGATTTGGGTGTTGCACCTTCAGCAACTTTTTCAACCTGAGCAACTGTTTCTTTGGCTTCCTGACCTGCTTCTTTATTTGCTGCATTTGCTTCCTCCGTGTCTCCGTCTTCAGAAGCAGTATTTTCTGTACTCTCTGCTGCATTCTCCTTACCATCTACTACTTTACTGGCCTCATCCTCTTCAGAAGTAGTTGCAGGTACATCAATAGATCCCTCTTGTAAATAATTCTCTTCATCCTCCATTGCAAATTCATCATAAATATCATCAGGTATAATATTCTCCGTGTTGAAATCCTTGTTGGATGAAGGTATATTATATTTTGTCACAAATAATGCTGTTGCTCCTATTACCAAAATACAAAGCACTAAAACAATATAAAAACCTCTTTCCTCAAGGAATTCCATAAACTTCTTTTTTGTTAGTTTCTTTTCCGGGAAAAATTTCTTCATAGTAGATTATCCACCTCCATATAATATTGTTTCCGCCTTTGGCAACAATATACATAGGAGGCTAGAAAATATTGAAAAATTGTGGAAATATTATTAATTTTTTCTGTATATTTCTAATATATAAGAAATTAATAACAAATTATGTAATAAGTTAAACCATTTTCAGCTGTAATTTTTTTATTCAACTGTTAAGCAAATGTTAATTATTTATAAACTGATTAATTATTTATTTTTTTCAATTCCACACCTGTGTAATAATACTTTATTATTTCCTCAAAGTTTCCACCATTTTTTGAAAGATAATTTGCTCCCCACTGGCTCATTCCCACTCCATGACCGTTACCTAAAGTTGTGATTTTTATATTTCCTTCATTCCCCTGTTCTATTTTAAAATTGGCAGATTTCAATGAAAACAATTGCCTGAATTCAGTTCCTTTAATTTCAACATTCCCTAGTTTAATTTTATCTACTCTTCCACCAGTGGTATAGCCAAGCACATTAATAGAGTCCAACAAATTTTCACTGTCCAATTCTATATCTGGATATTTGCTTTTAAGAGTATTGCAAAAATCCTCTGAACTAATCTGTATAGTGGTTTTATAAGAAGGACTTGATTCTTCTCCTCTGCTTATTACACTTTTTAAATAAGGAACTTCCTTTCCCTCCCATACTTCGTTGGCATTTTCAGTTCTTCCTCCGCTATTTGAGTGATATACGGGATTAATTATCTTATCTTCATAGGTAATAATTATATTCTCTGTTTCAGACACTGCTTTTTCAATTTTTCTCCAATTGAAAGGTCCCCGGGCTATTCCCCAACCCTTCATTGCTTCTTCTTTGCTTATCCATGCCTGGCAATGGCTGAAATCAGTACAAATATCCGCTCCCTTATGAGTATCTTCCTTAGGGACATATATTTTTTGCATTCTGCCTAATGCATATGTTCTTGCCGCAACTGCCTGAGCTTTTAAGGCCTCAATACCAAAATCTGCAGGCATTTCTGCCGCAACTACTCCCTTAACATATTCCTCCAGATCCATCTCCTGTATTTTATCTTGCTTATATAAATAAACCAGAATCTTTATTTTATCATCCTTTTCTTTTTCAGGAGGATGTTGATCTTCTTCAATACTGCAGCTCCTAACAATAAATAAAGGCAAGATTATAATTATTAAAATCATAAACAGAGTATAATATACTAACTTTTTCATTGACTCCCCAAATACTTTTTTTATATAAATAATATTCAGGGAAATTCTGCTTATGATTAAGACATATACCTTAATATGTTCTTTAATCTATTTTTAATCTATTTTAATCTAGTCTTTCTATATTGGCTCCCAGACTTTTCAATTTTTCATCAATTTTCACATATCCTCTGTCTATATGCTCAACATCGGAAATTTCTGTTATACCATCTGCAGCCAGGCCTGCAAGAACCAGCGCTGCTCCCGCTCTTAAATCCGTAGCTTTTACTTTGGCTCCCATTAATTTGTTTCCCCCTTCTATTATTGCACTTCTGCCATCTATTTTAATATTTGCTCCCATTCGATTAAGTTCACCAACATACATAAATCTGTTCTCAAACACTGTTTCAACCACCATGCTGGTCCCCTGGGCCTTGCTCATTAATGCGGTAGTCTGCGCTTGCATATCTGTAGGAAATCCCGGGTAAGGATGGGTTTTTATATCTATTGCCTTTAATCTATCTCCAGCTTTAACTCTGATACTGGTAAGTTCTTCGGAAATCTCAACTCCAGCTTCTCTCAGTTTTGCGGTAATAGGCTTTAAATGGTCGGGGACTACATTTTCAATTAAAACATCTCCTCCTGTAATTGCACAGGCTTCCATCAGCGTCCCTGCTTCAATTCTGTCTGGTATAACAACATGGTGTACCTTCTTGTCCAAATTTTTAACTCCGTTAATCCTTATTGTATCTGTCCCCGCACCTTTTATATCTGCGCCCATTGATATAAGATATGTGGCAAGATCAACTATCTCAGGCTCTGAAGCCGCATTCTCTATAATTGTTTGTCCATCAGCAAGTACTGCAGCCATCATTATATTCTCTGTAGCTCCTACACTTGGAAAATCAAGGTAAATATATTCTCCTTTTAAACCGTTTTTTGCCGTTGCTTCCACATATCCATGTCCTTGTACAATTTCTGCTCCAAGAGCTGCAAATCCCTTTAAATGCAGATCAACAGGTCTTGTACCTATGGCGCATCCCCCGGGGAGCGGCACCTTTGCTTTTCCTGTTTTAGCCAGAAGGGGGCCCATAATAAGGAAAGAAGCCCTCATTTTACTGACAAGTTCGTAGGGAGCTGTGGTATTTGTTATTTCTCCAGCCCTGATTATGAGAATATTTTCTTTCTTTTTAAGGTTTACATTCATACCCAACGATCTTAACAGAGCACACATTATTTTAACATCCATCAGATAGGGTATATCACCAATCGTACATTGTTCGCTTGACAATATTGATGCTGCCATAATAGGCAATACAGAATTTTTAGCTCCACTTACTCGAACTTTACCCCTAAGAGGTGGTCCTTCTCTTATTACTAATCTGGACATAGATTTTCCTGCCTTCCTTAGCGTTATTTCAGTACTCTATCTCAATTACAGGCGATGCCAGCCATATGTATGTTCTGTTCTCATAGGAATTGTATCTTACTGCCAGATTAATATTAACTTTTTTTCCAGCCGCTTCAATGGAATAACCTATATTCGGAGAATAAGCCGATATGCTTATCATATTTGAAGTTTCCATTTCTTCCACTTTTCTTGCATTAGCTCTTGACAATATGCTATCGCAAATTTCTGCTAATTCGCTATTGCTGAGTTTTCCTTCAAATGACCCTGTTATACAAATATTTACTTTATACTCAATTTCATATTTTTTTAAAACTGCCTGCACTGTTTTAGTTATTTCTTCAATATTTAAATGTTCTCCATTGTTGACAATACTGATGGATATATGTCTTTCAACAGGATTATCCTGAGTTTTTTCCAAATTTATACTTACTGTAGTCCGGCAATCATTGATATAGCCCTCTATATCCAAAATATGAATAAGATTGCTGGACAAGTTTTTATTATAAGAAAAATTTTTATTGGCCATTCCAATTTCATTTGATAACTTTTCTGCTAAATATTCTAATTCCTCAACACTATTGTACTGGTCGCTGATTATCTTACCTCTAAAATATATTTCCCAGTTAACAAGTTGTGCACCAGATTCGGTAAAAGTTTTGACAAGGGTGTTCTCTACTGAATATATTCTGATTTGATTGACAAATGTATAAGATAAAACTGATACTGTTAATATAATTAATATAATTAAAAAAAATTTTTTCAATATATATCCCCCTTTTATCTTTGGTTCAATAAAATTATTACCTCTTTAATATAAGGATATACATGTAATATTAGGCGGTATTAGGTTTCAGATATGAGAAGATAAGGCAAATTTACCTTTTTGACGAAGTGACAGAGAGACGTTGTTATTTCTATATTTTGCCGTTGAAAGAAAATGATGGTGGGTGGAACATCCCACCATCTTAATTTTACTTAAAAATTTCTAGTAAAGAATTGATTTCGCTAAAGGTTATTGGGCTGTTATTCTGTAAATATTCCTGATATTCAATTAGATCCAAGTCTTCTCCTTTCGTTTTTAACCTGTACACTCTAGAAACCATATCAATTGCTTTTTTCTTTGTGCAGAGTTCCTGGGAAGAATAAACGTCATTATAATTTATAATTCCTGCCCTTGAAGCTTCAACTAAATATCTGTCGGTATATTTATACCCTATTATGTCCAACAATAATTTCACTGCTTCGTCAATGGTAATATAAGAATCATTACTATCTTCAGAATTAACAGTATAGCCTGACTTACTGCCGATTTCTACTGCAACTGCAGTGCTGCCTACCTTAAGGGTTTCAAAACTTAATACTCCTTTGCCTACAGAATAATCATATTCTGCTGTTACAGCTTCTTTTACCGGTTTTAATTCGGAACTCCCATATACATATCCCCAGGTAGCACCTTCTTTAAACCAATAAGGATCATTATATTTATATATGATTCTTAACGGTTTATTTAATTCCTGAACAGGAATTGGATTTCCTCCATTGTAAAGGTTTATTCCAAATTCATTTACTCCGGCAATAAAAGCCACATCTTTTTCAGCATATACCGTATCTTTCAGACCGACAATTATCTCATAAACATTATCTGTCCGTATTTTTTCAAGTTTTAAAACTCCCGGACGAAATTCATATTTTCTATTTTCAGCTTTAATTATTATGCTTTCTTTCAGAGATTCCAATGCATAAAAGACCTTTTCAGATATTTTAAGGTTGACAGTACTGGTACCTTGAGGAGGTTCAGCAAGATCTATTACATAATCAAGCACATTGTCCGTCATCATATATTCTATCAGCCTGTCAGAGTTTATTCCTGTCACTTCAACATACCATATTCCATTTTTAGCAACAGCAGCTTTTTTAATAAAATCTTCAGAAATGACTCTTTCTACATCCTCATTGGAATCATAATCGTCCAGGCTTTTTAAAGTTCTGAATGTTACAACATTGCTTGGATTGGATTCAAGCTTGCTTTCCGGATCATAGGCATACAATCTTGCATAGTACCTGTGATTTGAAATAAGCCCTCCCACTGTGAATTCTGAAACCTTGCCTGCTGAATACCTGACACTATCTCTAAAGAAACTATCCCGGCTAATTTCAAGTATATATTCAAGGTTTTGAACCATAATCCACTCAAAGGTAATACTGTTTTTAGTTATGGCATCATTTGAATTCTTTATTCCAAATCCTTTTGGCGGATCAGGTGGAGTATAGGGCAGTGTTCTTGCAATATATGAATCACTCCAATAGGATTTTTCTGAATTTCCATCCTCATCAAAGGATTCCGCCTGAATCCAAAAGTAATAAACCGTATTCGGCTTTAAATTCTCAATCCTGAAATAACTTAAGTTATCCCGTAATAATTGCCGGCTTTCCACAGTTGCGCTGCCCGTTGCAGAGTTAATATCTTCGGTAATACCATACTTGATGTAGTACTTATAATTTGAATTAAGCCTGAAATCCCATACAAGATCTACATATGTCATGCCGGCCCGGCTGTAGCTGATAACCGGAACTGTCGGTTTCTCCAGCACAGTTTGGTATTCATAGCCGGTTGTTAACAATATAGGGTCAGAAGGTCCGGATATAAGACCTGCCTCCAATCTTACAGCTCTCACCCATACAATATAAGTGGTATTTGGCTTTAGACCTGTTAATTTTATATCCACATTATGTTTTTTTCCGTCAATGTTAAGTAAAGGATTTTCATCAGGATCATTTGCAATTACAGAATGCCCGATTATAGCATTAGCAGGTGTTCTTTCCAAATCTTCAAGGGACATTCCTTCATCATATTCAATAATACCCACATTAATAGTAACACCCTGGTCATATTCCACTATCCTGTAATTAATCCCTTTATCTGAATCTCTGTATTCTTCCTGGCTAATGTATTCCCACCTGCCGGAAACATATTTCTCATACCATTTATTTTTTATCTGTATAACTGCAGTGTTTGCAGTAATCATATATTTTCCGTCAGGAGACATCTTAACTGAAAGTGGAGGTCTTCCCGGTACAACAGGCTGGTCCACAGGTCCCTCAGCAGGTGTAACTATTACTTTTACTGAAGGGCTGGATGTCATAGTAAGTATTTCAAGCTTTCCGTCAACATAATCCACAAAAGTTCTCTCAGCTTCCATTATCAAATAATATACCTGATTAGGAATCAAACCGGATACTTTATATTTGTAGCCTACAGTTTCCTTTCCATCAATTACATAACTGTCAGAAGCAACCTTTAATCCCGATTCAATTTTTGAATTAGCAGGAGGATTTTCAATTAATTTTGGATCATCAGTCAGCCAGATATTATAGGTAATATTATCATCAATTGTTCCATCTGCTTTTTTGGGAGTTCTCCACAAAATTACAGCACTTCGCGGTTTTAATTCGTTATTATAATTAACTATTACATTACCTTCTTTATCCACAAACTCTTCGACAAATTCTGGAGCTGCAGGATTATATGGTGTTTCAGAATCTCTAATTATTATTATATCTGATTCTATATTGATACCTGGATAATAATTTTCACCGTTTTTTGTTACCAGTGCACGAATAATAAAATATACACCACTCTCTTCTGAGGACAAGGTAACGAAGAAATTAGTATCATTAACCGTTCCTATATGTCTTGGTATATCTCCTGAATCAATATCTCCCCTATAAATATAATATGTAATGTTTATATCACTTGAGTTCAAACCTGTTACTACAGGCCTCCATTCCAATTTCCAGATAGTACCTTCATCAGTAGAATGCATTTTTGTTGTCTTTGCCAATATATAGCTGCTGACTGCAACTACTTTGCTTTCATCGGATCTTTTTAACTGAGCATCCTGGATATCAGGCACTATCTTCACATAGTAAACCCTTCCGGGATCCCTGATTGAGTAAATGTATTCAAGCTTTCCTTCCGTCTCATTTACTTTTACAGGTCCGTTTTCTCCTATTTGTTCACTAGTAATATATACCGGCTGGGTTCCTGAAAAATCTTTGTGCTCAGAAACATATAGTTTATACCCTATTCGTTTATTAAAATCCCAAACATCATCCCATATTATTTTAATCTGGTTAATACCATAAGGATGAGCTTCAATTTCAATATCCGTCATAAATTTTACCTGATTTGACATGGCAGACTCAGGACTGACACCGGTTGTATTTCCAGCATCATATGTATAGTAAGCTCTGGCATAACCAGTATATATTGTTCCTGAATTCAAGTTTCTTAATCTTGCCCAGGTTCGCGTAGATTCGATACCTGATTCTTTAAGCACATCAGGCCTGGGAAGCTGGTATTGCTTTGAGGCTTCTTTAAGATACAAATTAACATAGCCGTTATCTGCTATTGAAGGAGTCTTAAGTGAATCCCACTGAATATCAACATAGTAGCCATCATATTCATTGTATCCAATCGGAGGCTGCCTGTTTGATTCATCATTATATATTGGTTCGATTCTTACTTTCTCCGGAGGTGGCTGGACGGGAATAACTGCAGCGTAAACAGAACTTAGCGCTGCAAATTGCATGAATTGCAACACCAATAATAAGATTAATGACACAATCTTTTCATTTATAGTCTTTCTATTTAACCTTCCAAGAATTATCCTTCTAAAAATACTTATCATATGAATCACCTTAAATAAGCTAATTGTGCACCGCCAATGAAGAAAATAAAATCTGCATCTATATTTTCCTTTAGCATTGTATAATTTCTTAAAGTATATATTTTACTCCAATAATTCCTGAAGCCTGTCCAGAGCTTTATCAAGTTCCAGATTATCCACTGTGGTATTCGGTTCAAACATATTTCCTTTCTTTAACTTTAAGATATCATATTCAATGGCCATTAACACAGATTTGTAATACTTTTTCCCAATATTTTCTTCATCTGAAATATAAATGTTTTTACCAGGCCTTAACCTGTTTAAATCAGTTCCAGTTCTCCTGCAGAAAAAATCTATTAAGATTGCCGCCAGTTTCTCTCTTGTTACCTTCCCGTATATATTGCCAAAGCTTATATCTTCCCCAAGTCCTATATTCTCCCATTTCCTTTCCAGGGATACTTTTTCAGATACATTGTTTCCCATATCCTTTTTTTGAGCTGCAATAAAACTGCCTGTACCTGCGGTTTCAAATACAATGTATCCAGAAGTTTTTGAGAGCAGGGGAAGCTCATTCCAGCTATCTCTTTTATTTACGGTATGTAATTTGTAAGGAGCCACATTTTCTGCTCTTTCTGTATGATAAAGTTTAACTGAAATATTTTTCTCAAAATTCGAAATCTCCTGGTACTGAGTATAGGGATACCGGTTATAGGGTTTCAATAAATCCAGAGTAGCTGCAACGTATGCGCCTATTTCAGCTTCTATGATATCCACAAAAGAATTAATAATACCATCAACGAATTTTTCAGCTTCCGTTCCTAATCCACTTACGTACTGAAGGAGAAAATTCAACATTAGATTTACGATACCGGTGTTTTCATTATAAAGCCTGTCATTTACTAGTTCCTTTATTTCTTTTTGAGTTTTTGAAATACCTATCGCATGTACAGTTAAAGTATTAATTTTTGATAATGGACTGGTATTATACGGCAGCCCGCGTACTTGCCCGTTTATCCTTGTAATTATAACTTTCACCAAAATATCTTTTACACCAACAGAATTCAAAAGCTTTTTTATACCATTCTGGGCGTTTATATCAATAAAACCAGGTTTTAAGAAATATTCAGAACCTGAAACTTTAATATTAATCCCCTTATTACTTCGGTTCATTTCTTCCAGTACTCCCAGAGGGATGTAAATTACATCTATACCGGAATCAGAACTATCAACTGTATTGCTGTATGTATTTTCATATAAAGCGTCGATATCAAATGTAAGGTCTGAAGTATTCTGTATTGTGCTAACTACTCTATCTTCTTTTAACAATAATGATTTTTCGATGTTATTAGTTTCGGCAAATTTCCAATAGTATTTTTTCTCTATTTCTTTAACCCTCTTTAGTAATAAGTCCTTATATTCATCCTCTTTTAAATCATCTTCATAATCATCCTGACTATATTCTGTTCTGGTACTTGCAGGACCTGCATACCTTGATTTGGCAACTATTTCCAGGTTGGAAGGATCTGCTTTTACAGCCCTAACCTTAACATAGTATTTTGTATTGGATTTTAACGGCAGTGCCCTCACTTCGCCATTAGGAAGTGTAACTGGCGCAGTTTTTATTCTTGCATAATAATTATAATAACCTGAGGATGTACTTTTGCCTGTTCCTTCAATATAATAGGGTTTTCTAGCACCATTTGCATTGGTAAATTCCATAAGATCAGAATTTTGTAATATCACATACTCATCCTGATTTTCACTTTTAATAGCCAACTCATATTCATATCCCATATGGCCTGTCCAACGTACATCTATCTGGTGATATCCATCTCTCGTGGTAAGTCCTGACTTTTCATAGACAGTTGCGCCGCCTTGACTTTTAACTACTTTTACACTATAGGAAGTATTAGGTTTAAGCCCCCCAACCCTTCCGTAATAATATTCTCCATCCTTTACAAAAGAATACTGGGTTTTGTCTACAAGTTTATAGCTATAGTCCGTTGAACTTCTTATATATACTGTAAAATCTCCCAGTCCTGAGTCTGAATTGTCATGTTTCCAGAAAAATCCTAATTGATAGTCATTAATTATCTCAATGGATACAGGAGAGTCTATTAATGTTGTAGTTACAGGGATTGACACCCAATAACTTTCACTTCCATCAGAGACCTTTATGGCTTTCAGGCTAAAATAATATATTCTGTTGGGATATAGCCCTTCATTTATTGTCAACCTGTATTCATTATCTGAATCTATATATTCAAAATATCCCTCAGCAATATCTTCCTGAGGATTAAGATTAAAATATCTGTATAGAGGATCGCTTTGCAATTCCTCCTCATCATCTTCAGGCAGAACTCTTTCAGATGTACATATCAATCTGTAAATAACATCGTTCTCCAGCTTTGACCAACAAAAAGTAACACTTGTTCCAGATACAAGCAGATCTCCGTTATTATTATACGCCACTGCAAAGTCTGTTGGTGCAAGAGGCCTTCTGCCCTGTTCATCTGGTTCTTTAACAGGTCCTTTTATTGTAGTAACCGTCAAAAGAACGCTCGGAACTGATTCCAATTCATAGGATTCAGTGTTTAACCATAATCTTGTTTTTACTATGAAATAATAGGTAGTATTTGGCCTGAGTCCGTCACCAAATGCTGTATATGCCCTGCTATCGCTGCTAAAGTTTCTGACTTTGGCAGATAAAACCCTGTCCTGTAACAGACTTTTCCACTCTACATCTCCGTTATCCAAAAAATCATCAGTTGAACCAATAAGAATGAATGAGTCAATCTCTGGTCTTGTACTCATATATAAATCATAATAAACCTTATTTCCACTTAAATATGAAGTATAATTACTCCAGATAATATCAGGCGTTTCAAATTGAATCTCGGTATAATTGGAAATATCTATTAGTTCACCGGTAACCGGATCCAGTTCAACATCCGCAGTGTTAGAAATAACTTTCAGATTTTTTACAAGCGGAACTTCGCCTTTTTTACCAGTCACAGTTGTAAAACTACATGTTAAAGACTTTTCAGACATATAGATCTTGTCTGTAGTACCCCTGTTAACTCCTTTGGTAGTATATACCTGAAAATAATAAACTTTATTCGGAAGGAGAAAACTGGGATATCCTTCGGTATTGGCTATCTGTTCTTCCTGGAATTCCGGATTTCCATCAGAGTCATAATTACCTGTGAAACTGCTTCCCTTAAAAAGCTCAAAGCCTTTGATCGTATATTCCAGTCTGTTTCCCTTTTCAACAAGCTCTTTTGAGCTTACATACTTTACGAGTCTGTATTTTACGGGAAAATATCCATAGTTTACACCTTCTGCTTCCAGAGGAGGATAAGGTTGGACGTTAGACTCAGTTTGTGCTGTATTCAGCAGAATATGATATACTATATCTTCCTCAGGATCATTATTGTTTTTAATATCTTCCCAATTAAGAGGCTTGCTCCAGGAAATTGTTACATCAGAAGATTTAAGTATTTTCCCATCTTGAGTTTTAACAGCAGGTTCTACTTTTTCTACAAGTATATTTGCTGGTGCGGGTGGTTTACCTGTATCTTCGTATAGGGTATAAGGCATAGGTAATGATTCAAGTCTGTCATCAGAGCTGTCAGTCTTTACAACTATTTTGTAAAACAATTCATTGTAAGGATTTATATCTGATATAACAGTCAGCGCAAAATCACCGCTAAAATATGTATCATCCAGAGTCTTTTTTACTATCCAGTCGCCCTGGGTAACAGGACTGTCACTTACCTGAACCTGGTAATACAGTCTTGGAAGGTCAAGGCTTCCATGGTTTACTTTAAAAATCTTTATGTAAGCGTTGTAGGTATCGTCCCTGGTTATTTGGAATCTGATCGGGGTATATGTATATGCAAATTCCCCAGACAGGCCGCTTCCATTAAGGTCTTCCGGAGAACCAAGAACAATTCCTCCTACCTGGGTTCCCTGGTCATCTTTAATAATTGGCTTTATGTTCATGTAATATACCGTACCCGGAAGTATATCATTGTCAGGCAATTCATACTGACCAGTCTCAGTAATAGTATCTTCCGGTGAAGACTTTCCTAAAAGGACAAAAGTAAGGTAATCCTGATTGTTTTGGGCAATTCTTTTTACTTCGGCAGCATCATTTTCTTTTCCGGGCAGAACGGCATTGTAGCCCGTTTCACTATAATTGACTAATACGGAGGACTGTGCAGAGCCTGCGTTTAACTTAGTGAAATCTGTTGAAATGTTTATTCTGTAATTTAATGTGGATAGCTGGGTATTAGTCCCATAGACATTGTTTATCCTACTCTGCATATATGCAAGAGCTTCCGGAGCATGAGCCTCTGTAAAGCTTCCGGTTAAACCGTTATATACCATGGGAATGGCCCATTTAAGCCTGAGGCGCGGTTTATCGCCGATTTCCCTGCCTCCTCCTTGTAATGGAGTATAAGCTTGCTCAACCTGTTCAGAATAAAAATCTATATCCGGAATAAAGTACAAGATACCCTGACCTATTGGTGTTCCGTTTCCTGACGGATTATCAAATACTTTAACAGCAATATCATATATATAATTGTTCCGTAAATTGGTAATGGTTGCTGAATTAGTGCTTTGAACCAGGGTAAAACTGTTTAACACTGCCTGATTATTTTCATCTGGTTCGTGATATTCAATAGTTACAGAACGGGCTCCGGGAATCGAATTCCAACGGATTTTCAGTTCACCCTGATTATAACTATCAACAGTTATGTTAACAGGGTTAGGTGCTCCCCATACAGGAACAAGCGTCCCTGAATAGGCCACTGTTAGGAAAAAAATCAAAGTTAGTATAGCTATTACTCTTTTTATTTGCCTCATACCACAACCCCCAGTATATACAATATATCGTCAAAGAGCTGGGGGAAGTTTAGGAATAACCCGCGGGATTTTTATCGTGCAAAAACGTGGTTACCTATTTGCGTAACAATTGGCCTTGACCATATCCACCGGCTTGTTGCTGTAGCTGGGTTCCAGTAATATATACATCCGTTGGTAGGATCCCATCCGTTTAAAGCATCTTTTGCAGCATTAATAGAAGTGGTGTCCGGAGCAAGGTTAATCTGACCGTCGGTTACTACATCAAAAGCTCCTGGCTGATAAATAACCCCGGCTATTGTGTTCGGGAATCTGCTGTCTCTTGTCCTGTTTAGTACCACCGCTCCAATTGCGACCTGCCCGATATAAGGCTCACCTCTGCCTTCTCCATGTATTAATCTTGCCAATAGATCCACGTCCTTGTTGTTTGAAGCAGCAGTAGAAGCATACTGGCTTGTTCCCCCGGTAGGAAGCCCTATTGCGGCAAGAGTCTCAGGTCCTGCTATTCCGTCTACAGTCAACCCGTTTTTCTGCTGAAATAATCTAACAGCCTGGTATGTTTGATATCCATATATTCCATCAATCTCTCCGTGATAATATCCCCAGTTTTTTAACCTCGTCTGTATATTTATAACTTCTTGTCCACTTGAACCTATACTGGAAAGAGTACTTTTGCTACGGCTCAACAGAAAAGTAAGCGGATCCCTGTATACAAGCACTCCACATATTACTACTGTCAGAAATATTGCTATTATACTTAGTCGTAATTTTTCCTGTCTCAAAATATCTCTCCTTTAAAATAAGTATTTTAATTTTATTGTTTGTAATTTATTGAGAAATATTCCATATCCCCTGCTGCTGTTCATATTGTATTATTTCATATAAATGTTAATATATTATTTAGATTTATATGTTTATTTTGGCAGACTTTTTATTCATATTCCTTAAACTTTTAGCTACTTTGGGGGGCAGGCTGATGTTGAGGTTAAAAAAGACATTGTTTTTTTCGTCTTCTTACATACTTTTTATTATTTTAACTTTCCTTTTTATTATGCAGGCTGTTTTGTTTTCGGGTTGCGAAAGGGCATATTTGTCAGATAGCAAGGCCACATTTGCATCAAGATCAGGTTCTTTACAGGAAGAAGATTTATCTGCCAGCCAGACAGAAGAGTTAAGGGAAAGTAGACCCCTTCTTGGCAGGCATGTAAGAATAAACGTGCCAAACAGACCTCTTGCAGACATACTCAAAGAAAATAATATTGATCCGGGAAGTGAATTCAATTTATATATCGATCTACAGACAAGAAGCCTTCTGTTCAGGCATGAAGATAATGTGTTAAAGCGCTACAGGATCGGGGCAGGCCGTAACACATCTCAAGGAGACAAGGAGAGGGAAGGGGATTTGCGTACACCACGGGGTGAGTTTTACATATGTTCAAAAGTAGTTTATGAAAAGTCTAAAACTGTTAAGGAAGGAAATTTAGGAACCCGGTGGATGCAACTTAGTTATCCCAATATAGAGGCTGCGGACAGAGGCCTTGAAAATAACTTAATCAGTAAAGAAGTATATGATAGGATAAAAGAAGCTATAGAAAAAAAAGAAACTCCCCCTCAAAACACTCCCTTAGGAAGCGCTATCGGAATACACGGAGGTGCAAAACATAGCTTTCCCCGGGACTGGACTGCTGGTTGTATAGGTATGTACGATAAGGATATAGAAGAAATATTTGATTACTTAAAAATTGGAGACCGTGTTCAAATAAGATGGGGTGAGGAATAATATTTATAAGATATGCACCAGTTGGAGTTCTTGTTCTCCTATCGTTAATAAGTGATATTAAAACCGGCAAAATAAGAAATGGTATTACTCTATCTTTTATTGTTCTGGGATTTGCTGTAAATTTGTATCTGAAAGGTTTACCAGGGTTATATGACTCCCTTTCAGGGCTTATTCTCCCTGCTCTGTTGCTAATGCCTCTTTACGGCTTAAAAATGCTTGGTGCAGGGGATATTAAGCTTTTCTGCTCAATTGGCTCAATTGTGGGAGTTAGTTTAGTAGTATACATTATGATTTTTTCTTTCTTGTCAGGAGGGATCATTGCTGTAATTGTTATGATTGCCAGAAAAAACTTTAAGAAACGGATGATATACATATTAAATTATTTTAAAAGCTGTGTTTTAACAGGCAGCATCCTATCATATCCGGATTTCTCAGAAGGACATAATGATTTTAGATTCAAATTCAGCTATGCTGTCTCTTTGGGCACCATACTGTGCTTTATACTTATAAGGTCATTAAACCTGAAGTGCTAAGTTTGGGCATATGAGATATTTGTATAATAAAGTATGAGTAAGTTTATGTACTGGTTATCTTAAAGGCATAAAAAACCCATAGAAAAAGAAAATTTTGAAAAAGTTAAAAATCTATGTATAAAAAGGGTCAAATAGGGTCAATAATAATATTGACCTCACAAAATACATTTTGACCCCCTTTACATGGTTAGCCGAAAGGCTAACCCCTTTTTTTGTTTTTTCAAGGGCAGAGGAACCGTCCCAGGAGCAGGGGGACGGTTCTTCTGCTCCCCAGGAGCAAGGGGACGGTTCTTCTGCTCCCAATTTCACCGCCATGGTTTACTAAACTGTCTCCTATACCAGGTTTTCCGGATTAAGGCATAATAATTCTTCAGGTATAAAAAGGCCGTCTTTTCTAATAAGGATGTCGTCAAACCATATTTCTCCCCCACCATATTCAGGCCTTTGAATATATACAAGATCCCAGTGTATAGCAGACTTGTTACCGTTATTGCAGTCATCGTAAGAACTTCCGGGAGTAAAATGTATACTTCCCTTTATTTTCTCATCAAAAAGCGTATCCTTCATTGGCTTGTCAATATAAGGATTTACTCCGAAAGAAAACTCCCCGATATATCTTGCACCTTCATCAGTATCAAATATTTTGTTAATCCTCTCGGAATCATTGGCAGCTGCCTTTACAATTTTTCCATTCTTAAACTCAAGTCTGATATTTTCAAAAGTAAAGCCCTGATAAACAGCAGGAACATTATATGTTATATAACCATTTACAGAGTCTCTGACAGGAGCAGTAAAGACTTCCCCATCAGGTATATTCATAGCGCCATCACATTTAATACCCTTCATCCCCTTAATTGAAAAGGTTAAATCGGTATCCTTTCCTGTAATCCTGACCTTATCAGCCTTTTCAATAAATTTTATCAAATTATCCATAGCCTTTGACATTTTTGAATAGTCAAGATTGCATACTTTAAAATAATAGTCTTCAAAATCATCTGTTGCCATTCCGGCCAACTGAGCCATGGAATGATTGGGATACCTAAGTATACACCATTTGGTCTTCGTAACTCTTAGGTCGCCATGCAGTGGTTTTGAATAATGCTCCATATATATTTTCATCTTTTCGGGAGGCACGGCCCCCATTTCATTGATATTATCCCCTGCCCTTATACCTATATATGCCTGCATTTCTTTCATACGCTTGATTTCAAAAGATGCCATGGCTTTAATTTGCTCTTCAGTTGACTCAGTAAGTAGTACTCTGTTTATTTCACTGTTCTTAATTGAAACAAAGGGTACTCCTCCCACTTTATAAGCTTCTTTTATCAACTCCTTGGTAAGGGCTGTTTCATTGCCTGTAACCTCAATGAGAATTTTTTCTCCTGGTTTAAGCTTTACAGAATAATTGATTAGATTCCTTGCTAAAGTTTCATAACGTGGATCCTTCATCTTTTACCTCCTGTTGTTTTAATAATCTATACTTTTCAAATATTATAGCAGTATTAACTCATTTCATATTAACCTATTAATTCCTCAAGTTCAAACAATATACCCTCAAACATCCTCATTGCATCTTCTATCGGCTTAGGAGTCGATAAATCTACTCCGGCTTTTTTAAGTATTTCCAGAGGATAGTCTGAGTTACCGCTTTTCAGGAAATCAATATATCTTCTTACCGCTGGTTCTCCCTCTTCAAGAATCTGCATTGAAATTGATGATGCTGCAGACAGTCCTGTGGCATATTTATAAACATAAAAGCTATTGTAGAAATGTGGTATCCTGGACCATTCCATACTTATTTCTGAATCTATAAAAACTTCTGCTCCATAGTACTTTTCATTCAACCCTTTATATATATTGCTAAATTCCTCAGCCGTAAGAGCCTCTTCATCCTTTGCTTTCTGATGGATTATTTTTTCAAATTCTGCGAACATAACCTGCCTGAATAATGTAGTACGAAATTCTTCCAGATACATATTCATCAGATATGCCTTTTCTTGTTTATCAGTAGCCTTTCTTAGCATATATTTCATTAAAAGGCTTTCGTTTACAGTTGAAGCAACTTCAGCTACAAATATCTTATATCCGGAATTAATATAAGGCTGGCTTATATTTGTGTAATGGGTATGTAAAGCATGTCCCATTTCATGGGCTATTGTAAATACATCATTTAGTGTTCCCTGATAATTAAGCAGTACATAAGGATGTGTTCCGTATGCCCCCCATGAATAAGCCCCACTTGTCTTACCTATATTTTCATAAACATCTATCCAGCCTGATTTAAATGCATTATCAAGAAGTTCTATATATTCCTTGCCTAAAGGACTAACACCTTCTTTTACAATTTCCAGTGCCTCCTCATAGGGTATTGTTTTATCAGGTTGGTCTACAATGGGTACATATAAGTCATACATGTGTAGTTCATCCAGCTTTAATGCTTTTTTCCTGAGCCTTAAATACCTGTGAAGAAGTCTCATATTATCATTTACTGTTTTAATCAGGTTATCATAAACATCGAGAGGTATATTGTCAGAGTCAAGCGATGCCTGGATAGCAGAATCATATTTCCTTACTGTTGCAAAAAACCTGCTTTTTTTAACACTGCCTGAAAGAGTAGCCGCCAGGGTATTCTTTTTGTCAATGTAAGAGCTGTAAAGGGCATGAAATGCTTCCGTCCTTACTCTCCTGTCCTTGCTTCTCAAAAACTTGATAAAATTTCCGTTTGTTAATTCAACGTCTTCGTTATTTTCATCTTTAATTATTGGAAATTTCATATCTGCATTGTTCAGCATTGTGAATATATCCTTGGGTGCTTGAGCAATTTCTGAAGCCAATGCCAGTATTTCCTCTTCTTTTTCTGACAGCACGTGTTTCTTCTGTCTTATAATTTCTTTCAGATAAAATTCATATACTTTAAGGTCCGGCACATTTAAGATAAAGTCCTTAAGTATCTCCTCAGGTATTCTTATTATTTCAGGTACAAAAAAAGAAAGCGCGGCATTAACCTTTGTATATAAACCCATAACCCTGTCAGCAATAGATTGAGAGTTTGGATTTGTATTATCCTCATCTCTTTTCATTCTGCCATATACATAGAGCTTTTCACTAATACATGATATTTCATCAGACAGTTTAAGAGCTTCCAGCAAAACATTACCGTTTTCACTTAATCTTCCCCTGTATTCATCAATTTTAGGCAATAATGATTTTACTTTTTCAAAATCTTTTTCCCATAAATCCATGCTCTGGTACATGTCTTCCAGCTTCCATTTATATTTGTCATCAATTTCTTCCCGTCTGGGTTTTATTTTTGCTTTTGCTATATTCACAAATAATACCTCCTGCTACATGCTTTTTACTTTGAATTTAAAATATTTAATATTTATTATTTAAATTTTTAAAATTCTTTTTAATGAATATTATACCATTATTAGCAATTTTCATCGATTTTTTAACAGGAAAAAGCACTTGATAATAAACAATTTTTCTAGTATACTATTACACGTCAAAAGCAATAAGTTTTATTTTATAAATTTTATAAAGATATGTTTCCGTAGCTCAGTAGGATAGAGTGACCGCCTCCTAAGCGGTAGGTCGTGGGTTCGAATCCCGCCGGGAACACCAATAATGATGCTGTAATAATAAGTTCTCTTATCATTACAGCATCTTACTTTTTTTATTGCTTTGCATCCTGGCTATATCAGGCATTTTATAAGTCTTAACATTAAGTCTTAACATAAGGTAAAATTCACAACTCCCACTTTTAATTTTTACCTTCACCGCATTTTTTGAATATGATATAATTTGGCATATAATTTGATACAAAGTAATGAGAAGAAGATCTTTACTGCAGGAGATATATATGGAAGTCACATTAGAGATGCTTATAACAACGTGCCTGCTGATTTTTCTGGCAGGCTTTATTGATTCAATTGGCGGGGGTGGAGGGTTAATATCTCTTCCGGCATATTTATTTGCCGGATTGCCAATGCATAATGCAATAGCCTCAAATAAATTTTCATCAACATTTGGAACAGCAGTATCCACTTTCAGATTTATAAAAAGCAAAAATACACATATTAAATCCGCTGTTTTTTCTGTAATAGGTGCTCTTATAGGTTCCTTTATCGGCGCAAATCTTGCTCTTGCCATAGATGAAATTTACCTAAAATACCTTCTTGTAATTCTACTGCCGTTTATAGCGTTTATTGTTCTTACAAAAAAGAATTTTGGAGAAAAAGATAATACCTCTGGTATTTCTAACATTAAAATTATTGTCTTGTCAACTCTTTCCGGCCTTCTGATAGGGGCATATGACGGATTTTTCGGTCCTGGAACCGGAATGTTTCTCATACTGGTAAACACCGGAGTCATCGGTTTTGATATTAAAACCTCCTCGGGAAATGCAAAAATAGTGAACCTGGCTTCCAATATTTCAGCATTGGCTACCTTTTGGGCAAGTGGTAAGGTATTGTTCCCTCTGGCAATTCCTGCAGCTTTGTTCGGCATTCTTGGAAACTGGCTTGGGTCAGGATTGGCAATTAAAAAAGGTGCCAAAGTTATTAAACCTATTACCGTATTGATAATGATGATACTTCTTGTCCGGGTTATTTCCGATTTAGTCAGTGCTTCTGCTGCATAAGTCTTTTTCTGTTTATTATTTTTTTATTCTGTTTTTTGCTTTTTTTTATTCTACTTTGTCCATTTTATTTTATTGGTTTGTACTTTTATGTATAATATAATTTGCCATTACAATTATTAATTATGATTTAATGTTATTTATAATCTTAATTCAACATTATATTTTATTTAATTTTAGATTACATTTTAGTAGGAGATGTATAATGCAAGAAGTGAGAATAAACAAAGTACCTTTAACAGAATTAGAAGCACGTTTGAATAGTTTCAGGAAAATAATGGATGAGACTTCCCCTGATTGGGAACTGGCTGTCATTATCAGCAAAATCAATCTATATTATTTTACAGGTACAATGCAGGATGGCATGCTGCTTATCCCTCGTGACAGCGAAGCAGTTTTCTGGGTGCGCAGAAGCTATGAAAGAGCTCTATATGAATCTCCTTACCCTGTAATAAAGCCCATGAACAGTTACCGGGATGTGGATCCCATAAGATTATCCAGCGGTACCGTATATATGGAAACTGAAAAGGTAACCCTTTCATTATATGAAAGGTTGCAGAAGTATTTTCCTTTTTATAAAGTGAAGTCTCTCGATAAGCAAATTGCTTATATAAGATCTGTTAAAAGCTCCTATGAATTAGAGTTAATGAAAAAATCAGGAAAAATCCATGAGAAGGTATTGGAGAAATGCGTACCGGAAATTCTTGAAGAAGGCATCAGTGAAGCCGAACTGGCCACCAGGCTGTATTCTATTTTAATCAATGAAGGCCATCATGGTATTGCCCGTTTCGGGATGTTCGATACCGAAGCCATAATCGGAAATATATGCTTTGGCGAAAACTCCATGTACCCTACATATTTCAACGGCCCTGGAGGTATTCTGGGATTAAATCCTGCAGTACCATTTATGGGAAGCCGTGAACGAAAACTCAAAAAAGGTGATCTGGTATTTATAGATATCGGATGCGGATATGAAGGATACCATACGGATAAGACCATGATATACATGTTCAGGGAACCTCTACCTGATATTGCAATCGAAACTCATAACAGATGTGTTTCTATCCAGAATGAAATAGCGTCCATGCTGAAACCAGGCAATATTCCGTCAGAAATATATCAGCATATTATGGATAGCCTTGAACCGGAATTCTTAAATAATTTTATGGGCTATGGAAAATCCAGTGTCAGGTTTCTTGGACACGGAATTGGCTTGCTTATAGATGAAACTCCTGTAATTGCTTTAGGCTTCAATGAACCCTTGCAAGAGAATATGACCTTTGCCCTTGAACCTAAAAAAGCCATCGAAGGCATTGGAATGGTTGGAATTGAAAATACTTTTATTGTTACTCCTCAGGGAGGGCAGAATATTACAGGTAACAGCCCTGGCTTGGTCCTGGTGGATTAAACTGATGGATTAAATGAAATAAATAACATAACTATAGGAAACTATTAACTTAACAATCAAATTAACAACAGCCGGACTTTCCACAGGCTGATTAATAAAGTGGAATATATCGGGGAAATTTGGATTTAGGCAGGTTGAGAATAGCATAATAAAAGAAATATCATGTACCATTGCTGAGAGGAACGGTTGGAACATGGGACCTCAAGGAAAAAGATCAATAAAAGATGAATTCTATTTTATGAATGAAGCATACAAAGAAGCAATAAAGGCATATAAAAAAGGCGAAGTTCCAATTGGAGCGGTTATCGTAAAAGATGGAATTATCATTTCAAGAGCTCATAATGAAAGGGAAATAAAGCATGACGCAACTCTCCATGCGGAAATGACCTGTATTAGAAAAGCTTGTAAAAAGCTAAATTCATGGCGGCTTAATGATTGTGATATATATACGACTTTAGAACCCTGTCCCATGTGCGCCGGAGCGCTCATCCAGGCCAGAATCAACAGATTATATATTGGTGCAAAAGATCCTAAAGGAGGAGCGGTAGGCTCAGTAATTGATGTTCTTGGTGAAAATCTATTTAATCATAAAGTAGAGATTGTTTATGGCATTATGGAAGAGCAATGTTCTGCTATTTTAAAAGATTTTTTTAAGAATCTACGAACAAAAAACTAAACTGTACTCATTATAAGAAAAGTATCTCTTTCGCTAACAACAGTTATATGGAGGAAATTAAATGGAAAGGTATATAGCTATTGATAATGTTTGTGCATGGCCTAATTTAACATTATTAAAAGATGGAAGTATTGCGGCATTGTGTTTTAACAGGCCTTCACATGGACGGTTTGAGGGTGAGGTCCAATGCTGGGTAAGTACCGATGGAGGCTATTTGTGGGAAAAAAGGGGAGTTCCTGTTCCGCATGAATCTGGGACTAATCGCATGAATGTGGCAGCAGGTCTTACAAAAGATGGAGCATTGATCGCAATATGTTCTGGATGGGGACCAGTACCACCCTTTGGCTATGAGCAACCTCATGAATTTAATCGAAAAGTTTTAGATTCTGTTATCAGCTGTTCCTTTGATGGAGGAAAAACGTGGATTCAAGGTGGTAGCATAGATAAACCTGAAGGTGTAATGGGATTTATGCCCTATGGTGATATTGTACAAATTTCCGAAGGTGTTCTAGGTGTATGTTTTCACACATGGGGAGATTGGACAGATAAAGGAGTTAAGGGATTCCCAAATTTCACCAGTTATTTTGTAAAGAGCTATGATGATGGCAAAACATGGGTAGATCCAGTTGTAATAGGTAGGGATGATAGAGGGATGGCTATAAATAATAATGAGACAGCAGTAATTTGCCTCGATAAAAACCATCTGTTAGCAGCAGCACGTACATTGGATGATCAACACCTTGAGTTGTATGAGTCAAAGGATTCTGGCATGTCATGGATTAGAAAAGGACCAGTTACTTTGCCTTTCCAACATCCGGGGCATTTCCTTAAATTAAAGGATGGGAGCATTTTATTGACCTATGGGATACGAAATAAAGGCTTTTATGGTATTGGAGGAAGAATAAGCAGGGATAACGGCGAAAACTGGAGTGAACCAATATTTCTTCTGAACTTTGAAATTGCTACAGATGGTGGATACCCATCAAGTGTACAACTGGATGATGGAACAATTGTAACAGCGTATTATAGCAATAAAGTACCTTACCATAATAGGTATCATATGGGCGTTATACATTGGAAGCTTGATGAGTTTGGTGAGATACGATATAAACAACCTTAAGAAAAACAAAAAGCCCTTAACCATTCTTATGTACAATACGTACACATAAACTGTGAATTTTACCTGTTGATTTGCTTCCCGGCTGTGTGTTAAAATGTTGCAGTAAGGTTGATTGGTTTTTATTGGCCTGTTTAGTTTTTATAGGCCAATTCACATTTTTAACGTTTGTATCGGTAGAAATTAAAACTCACCGCTGATAGCTGAAGGATTGGCAATTAAACATTGTTCTGTCCGAGTTCAATCATATCCGGGATCGATCGGTATGATCAGATAAAATAACCTGGAGGGTTGTCCGAGTGGTCGAAGGAGCTGGTCTCGAAATGTGTTGGGCAATGTGGAAGCTATGTGGCTGAGAACCTTGATTTTATGCAGTTTCTACTGACCTTGGAGTTCGAATAGATATAAATTTTTGAGCTGTTCTATCCGAGTTCTATCCGGGTCATTTAAATAATTTAACTTGGAGGGTTGTCCGAGAGGCTGAAGGAGCTGGTCTCGAAAACCAGTGTACCGCAAGGTATCTAGGGTTCAAATCCCTAACCCTCCGCCATCATGGAGCTGTTAATACTA
>DULL01000094.1 GCA_012840395.1 Clostridiaceae bacterium
CTCAATAATGCTTTTTCATTTTACAGATTCCAACACCACTTTTTTTATTTTTAAGTGACATTTTCACAAGATAATTAACTCGTTTTTTTAGTCTTTTTAGGTGACATTTTCAAAAGTTATTGACATTATTTTAATCAAATTATTTTACCTCAGATCCAACTCAACTGATTACTTTCCGGCAGATCTTCAAGGCATCCATGCTGTTCCAAAATTTCAATAACTGTTTTGCTTAATTTAGCCCGCGTTCTCAAGTCCTCTTTTGAAAGAAATTCGCCATTCATCCTTGCTTCACATATATTTTGTGCAGCTGCCGACCCTAAGCCCTGTAATGCTGTTAAAGGTGGCCTTATTCCATCAGGGTAGATTCTAAATTCTGTAGCATCAGACTTATACAGATGTACAGGTAAAAATTTAATTCCCCTTGCGTACATTTCATTAACTACTTCCAGAATAGTAAGTACATTTTTCTCTTTCTGGGTCATTTCATTACCTTTTTTCTCAAGTTCATTTATGGCGTTTTTAACTTTATCCTGTCCGTAAGCCATTAATTCAGCATCAAAATCATCAGCTCTTACTGTAAAATATGTAGCATAAAATGCTTCAGGATAATAAACTTTAAACCATGCTATTCTGAAAGCCATCATAACATAGGCTGCTGCATGGGCTTTGGGAAACATATACTTAATCTTATTACAGGAGTCAATATACCACTGGGGTACACCTTTTTCCTTCATAATTTCTACATACTCTTCCTTGAGTCCCTTGCCTTTTCTTACATCCTCCATTATTTTGAAAGCAGTTTTGGAAGGAAGCCCTGAATGTATAAGAAACAGCATAATGTCGTCCCTGCAGCAGATACATTCAGAAAGTGTTGCTATGCCTTCTCTTATTATATCCTGCGCATTATTCAGCCACACATCAGTACCATGGGACAGGCCGGAAATTCTGATTAGTTCTGAAAAAGTTTTAGGTTTGGTATCTACCAGCATCTGTCTAACAAACTTAGTACCAAACTCTGGTATGCCAAAAGTCCCAACTTCGCTGTTAATATCCTCAGGCTTTATTCCCAAAGCCTCCGTGCTGCTAAAAATACTCATTGTAGCTTTTTCACCAATGGGGATTGTCTGTGCTTTAACACCGGTTAAATCCTCCAGCATCCTGATTACCGTGGGATCATCGTGACCGAGAATATCAAGTTTCAAAATGCTGCCATGTAAAAAATGGTAATCAAAATGGGTGGTTATGACATTGGAGCTTGTATCGTCTGCCGGTCGCTGAATAGGAGAAAAATCATATATTTCCTTATCATTTGGCACTATCATTATACCACCAGGATGTTGACCGGTTGTCCTCTTTATCCCTGTGCATCCTTTAATCAAACGGTTCATTTCAGCATTTGTAACTGCAATACCTCTTTCTTCAAGATAATTCTTCACGAAACCATAGGCTGTTTTTTCAGCCACAGTAGCAATTGTACCTGCCCGGAATACATGACCTTTTCCGAAAAGTTCCTCAACATATTTATGGGCAACTGGCTGATATTTACCTGAAAAGTTTAAGTCTATATCAGGTTCCTTGTCTCCGTCAAAACCCAGGAAAGTCTCAAAAGGTATATCATATCCGTCCTTTTTTAATTGTTGACCGCAACGGGGACATTCCTTGTCTGGTAGGTCAAAGCCGCATTCATAGCTTCCGTCGGTAATAAATTCAGAATATTTGCACCGGGGACATACATAATGAGGTTGAAGAGAGTTCACCTCTGTTATTCCGACCATATAAGCTACAAAAGATGAACCTACAGATCCTCTTGAACCAACAAGGTATCCGTCGCTTAAGGATTTGGCAACCAGTTTCTGGGCAATAAGGTACATTACAGAAAATCCATTTTTTATAATTGAGTTTAATTCTTTCTCCAGCCTTTGCTCAACAATTTCAGGAAGAGGATAACCATAAATCTCTTTTGCCCTCTCTTCAGCCATTATCTTTATTTCATCCGCTGCTCCTTCCATTTTGGGAGGAAAGGTTCCTTCAGGAACCGGTGCAAGAACATCTATCATATCTGCTATTTTATTAGTATTTCCAACAACTACATTGTAGGCTTCTTCCTCTCCCAAATAGGAGAACTCTTTCAACATTTCATCAGTAGTTCTGAAATAAAGGGGAGCCTGCCTGTCAGCATCTTCATAGCCCTGACCGGCCATCAATATCCTTCTGAAAACTTCATCTTCAGGGTCCATAAAATGCACATCACAGGTTGCAACGACAGGTTTGTCATGTTTTTTTCCAAGTTCTACAATTTTTCTATTTATATTCTTAAGCTCTTCAAAGTTTTTAACCTTCTGATTTGCAATTAAAAATTCATTATTCCCAAGAGGCTGGATTTCCAAATAATCATAGTACTTTACAATCTCACTTATTTCTTCCTCACCTTTATTATTTACAATTGCAGAGTATAATTCTCCAGCCTCACATGCACTCCCCAAAATCAGCCCTTCCCTGTGTGAGCTTAAAACGCTTTTGGGTATAAGAGGTCTTTTATAAAAATACTTTAAATGCGATACAGAAACCAGCTTATACAGATTTTTAAGCCCTGTTTGATTTTTCGCAAGTATTACAGCATGGTAGGAAGAAGTTTTCGTATAATTAGTATTGCTGGAAAATGCCCTCTGAATATCTTTAATAGTGGTTAATCCCCTGTCTTTTAGAATATTCAGGCATTTTATAAAAATATGGGCGGTTGCGGTAGCATCATCCAGAGCTCTGTGATGGTTATCTAAAGAAATACCTAAATGTTTTGCAACAATATCAAGTTTATGCCTTTCCAATTCCGGGAACAAACAGCGGCAAAGCTGGAGAGTATCAATTATAGGATTAGTAAAAGGTCTCCCAATTTCTTTAGCCTTATTTATAATAAAACCTGTATCAAAAGGTGCATTATGCGCAACAACCGGCAAATCTCCAACAAAGTCCAGGAAATTTTTCAAGACTTCAGCAATTCCTGGAGAATCTTTAACCATATCATTTGATATACCGGTTAACCTAGTAATAAACTCTGAAATATTAATATCAGGATTTATTAATGACTGAAAAGTATCAATTATCTCCCCTTCTTTTATCATAACTGCTGCAATCTCAATAATCTTGTCATTTACGGCATTTAAGCCTGTTGTCTCTATGTCAAACACTACAAAAGCATCGTCAAGCAAATAATCCCTTGGATTTGATACAATGGACATTTGATCATTTACTATGTAACATTCGATTCCATAAATAACTTTTATATTATTCTTTTTTGCAGCTTCATATGCATCAGGATATGCTTGTACCACACCATGATCCGTAATTGCAACAGCTTTGTGTCCCCATGCCGAAGCTCTGGATATCAAATCTTTAACAGGAGTTACAGCGTCCAGAGCGCTCATCTGGGTATGCATGTGAAGTTCCACTCTTTTTTCTTCAGCTTTATCTTCTTTTATATTTTTTTCTGTCTCTATTATGTCATAGGCAAAAATACATATTTCTCTTGAAAATTTATCATACTGAACTTCTCCCCGAACTTTCACCCGTTTATTTTCTTTAATCTTTTCCTGTAATATTCCAAGTTTGTCCTTGTCTGCAAAACATTTGACAGTCAGAGAGCTTGTCCTATCAGTAATATCAAAGGTGCACAGATACCTTCCTCCCCGCAGTTCCTTGAATTCTACTGAGAATATGTCTCCACATATTGCAACTCTGCCGGAGTTAGAGTTTACTTCCTGCATTTTTACAATATCATCCTTGAAATCCTTACCCAATATGATTTCTGTTGGTGTCTTTTCACCATTCGAGTTCTTGGAATCTTTCTTTAATCCATTATTATTGGTTGAAATCTCATTTAATGCGCGGGATTCTTCTTTTTTAACCAGATTAATATACTCATTAACCATGGTTTCTGTGTCACTTGAGTCAACAAATTTTACTTTTACGTTATATGAAAATGAATCTCTGATAAGTTCTTCAATTAACCTGTTACAGCCGAGGGATTCCAGTATTTCGCTGCCTTTCCCCCTTAGCTTTATAAACAATCTGTTATCATGGACTTCCCAGGAAGAGTTGTCAAGGATCCCCCTGCTGACCGCAACCCTGTGATTAACATTAAACAATATGCCGTCTTTAAATCTTTCCACTATCTCCTGAAGGGAAGAATTTACATTAAATCTAAGTTTCACTCTGACATTATTAAATCCAAGTTTTTCAGCAAGTCTATCTTCTATATTGCATATTGTAGAAAACTCGATTATTTCACCTGTCGAAGCACAAATCTCAAGAAGATCTGAATTTTTATATATATTAACTGTATTTATGTCTATGTTGTTTAGAATGTTAAATATTTCTCCTGAAGTACTCATTATCTTTTAGCCAACCTCAACCTCCCATATACCCTTAATATCTGCCAATACATTTTCATCCTGAGGCAAAAACCTTTTGCCAGTCCTAGTTTCTCTTCTTTCATAATATGTGTTACCTCTTCCAGTAAAACTTCCATCACTTTTATATTTTTCTGCTCTATAAATTCTGTCATTGCTATTTCTATCCCATATCCAGTTATTTCTGTACTGAAAATATCATCCAGTATATACCTCTTGAGGGCTCTTTGTCCTGATAAATGAGGAGCAATCTTCTGAGCAAGATCAGTTGAAAATCTTCCACTGTCAAATATACCAATTGTCATCTCAACCTCATTATCAATAACCGGTTTTATCATCTTATTTACATGTTCCGGACTCAACCCTACCAAATCTGCATCAAGAAGAACTATTATATCGCCTTTTGCAACTTTAAGTCCTTCCCTGATTGCCTCAGCTTTTCCTTTGTTCTCTTTACAATTTATTACCATTGCGCCACATTCTTTGGCTATACCTACTGTATTGTCCTCAGAACCGTCACTAACAACAATAATTTCCTGGACATCTTTTACTTTTTTTAAGGTTTTAATGACTGCTGAAATGGTTTTTTCCTCATTATATGCAGGTATAATTGCACTAATATACATTTTCTTTCTCCTTTATCTAAAGCTTTTCAACCTCTTTTATCAATTCCTGGACAATTTCATCCTGAGGAATTTTCCTTACAATTTTACCTTTTTTAAATAACAAGGCTTCTCCTTTCCCGCTTGCAATCCCAATATCTGCCTCTTTTGCCTCACCGGGCCCGTTTACTGCGCAGCCCATAACGGCAACCTTGATATTTTTATTAATATTAGCCAGCTTGTCCTCAACTTCCCTTGTAATCTTAATTAAATCAATCTGGCATCTTCCGCATGTAGGGCAGGAAATAATATTAAGGCCTTGATCCCTTATTTCGAGAGTTCTTAATATATCTATGCCAACCTTCACCTCTTCCACAGGATCATCTGTCAGAGACACTCTTAAAGTATCTCCGATCCCTTCAGCCAGAAGAGAGCCAATACCTATTGCTGATTTTATCGTTCCCATATATATGGTACCTGCTTCAGTTATTCCAATATGAAGAGGATAATGTGTTTTCTCTGCTATTAATCTGTAGGCTTTAATTGTCATGAGAACACTGGAAGCCTTAATAGAAAATATAATATTATCAAAGTTTAAGTCTTCAAAGATTCTGGAATGTTCCAATGCACTTTCCACCATACCCTCAGGAGTAATTTTCCCATATTTCTCCAAAATATGTTTTTCAATGGACCCTGAATTTACACCTATACGAATTGGAATATCCCTTTCTTTTGCAACTTTTACAACTTCTAAAACTTTGTCTCTTCCACCGATATTTCCGGGGTTAATCCTAATTTTATCAGCACCATTTTTCATACTTGCTATGGCAAGCCGGTAGTCAAAATGTATGTCTGCTATAAGTGGTATGGAAATTGCCTTTTTTATTTTCTTAATTGCATTGGCAGCTTCTTCATCAGGAACTGCTACTCTTACTATATCACAACCTGCATCCTGGAGTCTTTTTATTTGGTTAATTGTAGACTCTGCATCACGGGTATCCGTATTGGTCATAGATTGCACAGTGATAGGGGCATCTCCACCTATATAAATATTTCCCACCCTTATTTTTTTAGTAAGCTTTCTTTTACAGCAGTTCTTCACGCCAGTCTATCCTCCGGTTACCCTACGTAATATGTCGTTATATGTTGAAAAAATCATAAGTATTATTAAAAATATAAATCCTATAAAAGAAATAAAGGCTTCTTTTTCAGGCGGAATAGGTTTCTTTCTTATACCCTCCACAGCAAGTAAAAGTAATTTACTTCCGTCCAGAGCCGGAAATGGTACAAGATTTACAAGTCCAAGATTAATACTGATAAATGAGGCCAGGCTAAATACTCCGATGAATTTATCAAAAAAAGTTGGACTTTGCTCCACTACATCTCCGATAACTCCTACTATTCCAATGGGTCCTGACAATTGTGACAAAGACACTCTTCCGGTAATCAACCAGATAATTGAATACATTACATTGCGCGCTACCGAATAGGCATACCTGAATGAGTATCTTATTGTTTCAATAAAATTTCCTTTAGCTCTTGCAAAATAAATTCCTATATCATATTGCTCCTCATTTAAATCTGTTATGGGAACTGTTTCAAACTGAAGCTCCTGACCATCACGGTCTACAGTAACTTTTACTGTCTGGCCTGAGTTTCTGTTCATAAATTCCCTTATTTCCCTGTTATTGTCAACAGGAGTGTCGTTCAGCTTTACAATCTTGTCTCCCTGTCTAAGTCCGGCTTTATAGCCTGGAGATTCAGGATCAATATTTCCTATAATATTTGATTCCTCTCCGAAGGATTTTTTTGGGGTAAATCCGATAATAAATCTATTTTTAGGTATAACCTCAGGATATACCGTAAAAGTTTTCTTTTCTCCATTTCGTATTACTTCGATCTCAGCAGGTTTTCCTTTTGTGCCAAACAGAAAGAGATAAATATCGGCAGGATGAAATACTCTTTTATTATCAAAACTAACTATTTCATCCCCTTCCCTTATTCCGGCTTCATATGTCTGGGATGTAGTATCAATAACCTCAATCCTGGTAGTACTATAGCCGGTAAGAGAGCTTAATAAAACGATTATTATTATAGCTGAAATTATATTCATGAGAGGTCCCGCCGCCAGTACTGAGGCTCTTACTCTCAGAGGTTTTTTGTTATAAGCTCTTTCATCTTCAGAAGCTGCTTCTTCTCCTTCCATTTTTACATATCCTCCGAGGGGAATAAGCCTCACAGAATACTGAGTTTCTCCTTTTTGTACACTGAACAACTTTGGTCCCATAAAAAGTGAAAATTCCAGTACTTTTATATCAGAAAGTTTTGCAACAATAAAATGTCCAAATTCATGTATTATTATCAAAAAGCTAAGAGTCAGTATAGCTACTATTGTTTGCATTATTATCAACCACCATTCCGCTGACAGACATCAGCAATTCTAAGCGCATGTACAAGCATTTCTTGCAGCATTTCTGGCCCAACAATCTACTTTTATTATATCATTCAAATCAGGCATAATATTCACAGTATGGCTATCCATAACCTTTTTAATTATACGGGGAATGTCCCCGAATCTTATTTTCTTATTGAGAAACAAATTTACTGCTTCTTCATTCGCTCCATTCATGGCAGCCGGCATAGTCCCTCCTATTGCCAGAGCTTCATATGCAAGCCTCAGGCAGGAAAATGTACTGTAATCTGGTTCTTCAAAGGTAAGCTTGCCATACTTAAGCAAGTCTAACTTCTCATAGTTATTGTATCTCCTGGAAGGATAACTTAAAGCATACTGAATTGGCACCCTCATATCTGGAATACCTAATTGGGCAATGACAGATCCATCTATATATTCAACCATTGAATGTATAATACTCTGAGGATGAATCAATATATCAATTTTTTCAGGTTGAATGTCAAACAGCCATCTGGCTTCAATAACCTCCAGGCCTTTATTCATAAGAGTTGCCGAATCTATTGTTATTTTGCTTCCCATTTTCCAGTTAGGATGAGCCAGAGCATCTTCCACTGAAACATTTTCCAGTTCAGAAGCTTTTTTCCCTCTGAAAGGCCCTCCGGAAGCTGTAAGTATTATTCTGTTTACTTCTTTGTTTTTGTTGCCATGAAGGCATTGAAATACTGCTGAATGTTCACTGTCCACAGGTAAAATTTTCACCTGCCGTTTTCTGACTTCAGCCATAACTATTTCCCCTGCAGCAACAAGTACTTCCTTATTAGCGAGCGCAATATCTTTTCCCTTTTTTATAGCCTCGAATACAGGTACCAGTCCAGCAATGCCAACTATAGAAGCTACTACCATTTCAGCTTCGTCAGCAGTTGCTACTTTTATCAGTCCTTCCTCTCCGCTGTATATTTCTACTCCCAATGATTCAAATCTATTTTTCACATCTCTGGTAAATACTTCTTCTCCCACAGCCACAATTCTGGGCTTGAATTCCCTTACCTGTTTTTCCAGCAGTTCAACATTGGAATTAGCTGTCAAACCAATAACTTTATATCCCAAATTCCTGATTACGTCAAGAGTCTGAACTCCTACAGACCCTGTAGAACCTAGTATTGAAATAAGCTTACTCATTGATTGTCTCCCTTATGTCTAATTCCATTAACTAATGTATCTTACTTAAATCTTATAGTCTGAATAATAATCCCAGATAGAAATAAATAACGGGTGCTACAAATAGTATACTGTCAAATCTGTCAAGTATTCCTCCATGTCCTGGAATTAAATTTCCATAATCCTTTACCTTGACATTCCTCTTAATAGCCGAAGCTACCCAATCACCCAGCTGTGATATAATTCCGCTTAGAGCTCCCATTATAGCATAATGGTACAATGGTATGTCAGTATAGCTTCTGCCAGCTAAATGACCATATACCAGTAATGCCAGAATGCCACCTATAAACCCTCCAATAGAGCCCTCAAGCGTTTTTTTGGGACTTATTTCCGGCAATATTTTGGTTTTTCCTATTGTAATGCCTGTAAAATAAGCAAAAGTATCTGTTGCCCAGGCTCCGATAAATATAAGCCATATAAAGAATTCCCCTCTTTCAAGATTTCTTGTCAGGGAAATAAAGGATAATAAATATGGTATGTACATCATTCCTATAGCAGTCAGCCCTATATCAACAATGTTATATTTTTTATTAAAGAATACAATTGTAAGCAGTAATGTAACTAATATTATAAAGAAAAATGCAGTAATCAGATAGGTAGTACCTACTGCTTCAGTTATTGTTCTATAGAGCCCGCCCTGGTTTTTATTAAGACTTATAAAAAGTAAAGGCAAGCATGAAACATATCCTGGAATTTTAACAGGTTTATATCCTCCTTTGGATAGTGTGTTATAAAACTCACTAAGCCCAACTAAAGATATAAGAAAAATGGCAACCGAAAATACCTGCTTGTTAGTTAAAGCAGCAATTAACAGGATAATCCCAACAATTGAACTTAATACTCTAGTCTTTAACAATTATATTCCCCCGTACCTTCTATTTCTTTCTTGATAATCCTTTATGGCTTTCAGCAAATCCTCCTCGCTAAAGTCCGGCCATAGCACATCAGTAAACCAAAGTTCTGAGTATGCTGCCTGCCAAAGGAGAAAATTACTAAGCCTTTCTTCTCCGCCTGTTCTTATTATAAGATCAGGATCGGGTATACCTGCAGTATATAACCTGTCAGCTACAGTCTTCTCATTTATTGCACTCGGCTTTAACTTGCCCTGATTAACTTCCTTGGCGATTTCTTTTGCCGCCTGGGCTATTTCAGCCCTGCCCCCATAATTTAAAGCTATATTTAAAATTAAGCCTGTGTTTTTTTCTGTCATTTTCATTACTTTTTGGGTTTGTAATCTAATTTCTTCAGATAATCTTGACAAATCCCCTATAACTCTTATTCGGGTATTATCCCCTGCCAATTCCTTTTCAGCTCTCTGTAAATACTCTAAAAGCAGAGCCATAAGCGAGTCTACTTCACTTTTAGGTCTATTCCAGTTTTCGGTGGAAAAGGCATATACAGTTAGATATTTTATACCTATCTTTTTACAGGCTTCCACAATCCTTCTAAGAGTCTGGGAACCTTCCCTGTGGCCTATATTTCTTGATAATCCCTTTTTTCTGGCCCATCTCCCATTCCCGTCCATAATTATGGCAATATGTTCAGGAAGATTATTTTTATTTAGAGTATGTATATATTTATTTCTTTTGAGCAGTTTTCTAAATAAATTCATGTATCCTCCCAAATAATAACTTCACATAATATACCCCACAATACCTTTTGTACTATATACTATTAACTGTGAAGTTATATTATTTGAATTTTCTTCTGACTAAAATATTATACCAGTTTTTTCTGAATAATAAAACTTAAGAATAGGGGTTTTTTGTTCAAATAAGATAAAGAGCACTCTTCTTTCGAAAGGTGCTCCATATAATTTGTTAACCTATTGTTGGATTACATACAAGCAATTCAACTTTATTGTCTCCTATGTGCCTTATTCTTACTACTCTGTAAAAATCATGATATTCAGATGATTTTTCTCTTGGCGGGCTGGTAGTTTCTATTTTATGTATAACAAAACCAGAATCCAGAAGCAAATCTATGGCATCTTCAACAGTAAATCCAATTATATCGGGAATACCCATGTGTTCAAATACCTCTTGACTAAACTTCCATAATTTCTTTTTCTTTTGCTTCTACTATTTTATCTATTTCAGCAATGTATTTGTCAGTCAGGTTCTGGATATCTTTCTCAGCAACCTTCAAATCATCTTCACTAATCTCGCTTTTCTTTTTCATGGACTTAAATTGCTCAATTGCATCTCTTCTTATTGATCTAATTGCAACTTTTGAATCCTCACCATGCTTTTTTACAATTTTAGTTAATTCTTTCCTTCTTTCCTCAGTTAGAACCGGGAAAACCAATCTTATAACTTTACCATCATTAATGGGATTAATACCTAAATCAGACTTTTGTATCGCTTTTTCAATATCCTTTAATACTTTTATATCCCATGGCTGAATTACTATTACTCTTGCTTCAGGTACATTAATGCTACCCAGCTGATTAATGGGAGTTGGTACACCATAATAGTCTACACTGATTTTGTCCAATAAAGCAGGATTAGCCCTACCTGCCCTTAAACCTGCAAGTTCTGATTTTAATACAGCAATAGTCTTTTTCATTCTTTCTTCAGTAGGTTTGTAAGCTTCCTTATCCATTATCAACCCTCCATTTATATATAAAATTGCCATAAAATATGCTGAATTGGCAGTGAACTAAATCTTTTGTTATTATTATACTACGGTTTTTTATTATGCTCTACTTGGAAATGGTTGTTCCTATACTTTCCCCACAGATAACTCTTATTATGTTTTCAGGCTCGTCCAAGCCAAATACTACAATAGGTATTTTATTATCCATACATAATGAAGTAGCTGTTGAATCCATAACCCCAAGACCTTTGTTCAATACTTCAATATAGGATAAAGTATTGAATTTTCTGGCTTCAGGATTTATAGCCGGATCACTGTCATAGACTCCATCAACTTTAGTAGCCTTTAAAATTACTTCAGCATCAATCTCCGCAGCTCTTAAAGCAGCAGTTGTATCTGTTGAGAAAAACGGATTTCCTGTACCACAGGCAAAAATAACTACTCTCTTTTTTTCCAGATGTCTTACTGCCCTTCTTCTTATATATGGTTCAGCAATCTGGCGCATTTCTATGGCTGTCTGGACTCTTGTGGGGACATTCTTTGATTCCAGGGAATCCTGTAATGCAAGAGCATTTATTACTGTGGCAAGCATTCCCATATGGTCAGCAGTGGTTCTATCCATTCCCTTACCGCTTTTTCCTCTCCAGAAGTTACCGCCTCCTACAACAATCGCAATTTCAACTCCCATTTTCGTGGCTTCAGCAATTTTATCTGTCACATTGCTCAATATCTCAGGATTAATACCACTTTTATCCTGTCCTGCCAAAGCCTCACCGCTTATCTTAAGTAAAACTCTTTTGTATTTTGGTGTCTTCATCAAAATATTTCCCCCAACCTAAGTATTCTTCTACACTAATAGTTAAAATCCTTCTGCATGGAATATAAAAAGCACTTAGTTCCTACGCTTAAAAAAAGGGAACATATAACTTATGTTCCCCTTTTTATTAACCTTTAATTTGTTTCATTACTTCATCTGCAAAGTTTTCTTCTTTCTTCTCTATACCTTCTCCTCTCTCAAACCTTGCAAATCTTCTGATATTAATATTTTCTCCTATTTTAGCTATCTTTTCATTTAATAACTGTTGTATGGTCTTGTCCGGATCCTTAATCCAAGGTTGTTCCAGCAGACATACTTCTTTGTAGAACTTCTCTATTCTTCCTTCTACCATTTTATCAACTATTTTCTCTGGCTTTCCTTCGTTTAATGCCTGAGCCCTGAGTATGCTCTTTTCCTTTTCAATTATGTCCTGGGGAACATCCTCTCTACGTATATATTCAGGTTTAGCAGCAGCTATCTGCATTGCAATATCCTTTACAAAAGTCCTGAATTCTTCATTCTTGGCTGCAAAGTCTGTTTCAATGTTAACCTCAACTAGAACTCCAATTCTACCATCACCATGAATATACGCATCAACCAAACCTTCTGCAGCAATTCTTCCAGCTTTCTTTGCCGCAGCTGCAAGTCCTTTTTCCCTTAATATCTCAATTGCTTTTTCAATATCACCATTTGCTTCCGTAAGAGCCTTCTTGCAATCCATCATACCGGCACCGGTTCTTTCGCGAAGCTGCTTTACTTGATCAGCAGTAATCATTTAAATACCTCCAAATCTCAATTATTTACTATGAATAAATTAAATTATTCTTCAGTAACTGTTTCTTCAGGGAATATTTGCTCTACTTCAACTGCTTCTGTTTCAACTGTTTCTATATCTTCTGCCTTTTCATCTGCCTCTGCCACAACTTCTCCAGAATCTGGTTCGGAAGCAGTAAACTGTTCACCCTGTTTACCCTCAAGAACAGCATCTGCAATCTTGCTTGCAATTAACTTAACAGCTCTTATAGCGTCGTCATTTCCAGGTATTACATAATCAACTTCGTCAGGGTCACAATTAGTATCAACTATTGCAACAACAGGTATACCTAATTTCCTTGCTTCTAATATGGCATTTTTTTCTTTTCTTGGATCAACAACAAACATTGCAGCTGGTAATCTTTTTAGGTTCTTAATTCCACCAAGGTACTTTTCAAGTTTTTCTACTTCATTCTTTAATTTAATTACTTCTTTCTTGGGGAGTACATCGAAGATCCCATTTTCCTGCATTTCATTCAGCTGATTCAATCTATCAATTCTTTTCCTGATGGTTTTGAAATTTGTAAGCATGCCACCTAACCATCTGACATTTACATAGAACTGTCCACATCTTTCAGCTTCTTCTTTTATAGAATCCTGAGCCTGCTTCTTTGTTCCGACGAAAATAACTTCTCCCCCGTTCATAGCTACTTCACGAATAAAGGAGTAAGCTTCTTCGATTTTCTTTACGGTTTTCTGCAAATCTATAATATAGATTCCATTTCTTTCCGTAAAAATATATTCAGCCATTTTGGGATTCCATCTTCTGGTCTGATGGCCGAAATGAACACCTGCTTCTAATAACTGTTTCATTGACACTACTGACATAATAAAATTACCTCCTATTGTTTTTATACCTCCATCGTCTTCATCTTCGCGAGATACCCAATGGCAACTTCTCGAAAATCTGACAATGTGTGTATTTTTTTACCGTTATTTAACCGTTATGTAGTATAACATAACAAAATGACGTATGCAATAGATTTATCATAAAATAGGCCTTATCAAAACATATATTTATATTTCCCATTATTTGCGGGTCTATATAACAGATATTATAAAACTAAATTATGCTAACTTGCATATTATTAATAATAATTGTAAAATTAATTATGAAACTTAATTTAAGTGTTTAAATAATACATTATGCATATTTTTTTTTGGGGGTGGGATATTCAGTCTGAATAATTTTATCCTCAGACTGGCTTCAAAAGATGGAAAACTTAGATTTTTTGTATGAAATTGATGGAGAAACTTGGTTTATTGAAAATGATAGAAATAATTTAAAAATATCCTACAAGGTTAAAGAAGTTCTTTCTTCAGTAAAGTCTGTATACCAACAAATAAATATAATTGATATATACGATTTCGGCCGTTGCCTTATACTTGACGGGGTTATACAAACAACTGAGCTTGATGGGTATATTTATAATGAAATGCTTTCCCATGTTCCTGTTATAACACATCCACATCCTCAGGATGTATTAATAATAGGGGGGGGAGACTGTGGTGTCGCAAATGAATTATCAAAGTATAACTTCCTGAAAAAAATCGATATGGTGGAAATTGATGAACTAGTAGTAAGAGAATGCATAAAGTACATGCCTAGTGTAACAGGCATGGCTTCTTATGACGAAAGGATAAATTTTATATTTAATGACGGAATCGAGTACATTAAAGATAAAAATGCTATGTACGACATTATAATTATTGACTCCTCTGATCCTGTAGGCCCCGCAGAGGATTTGTTTAAAGAAAGTTTCTATTTAAATGCTAAGAAGTGCCTAAAGCCAGATGGTATTCTTACGTGCCAGAGCCAGTCTCCTCTATTCAATAAAGATATAATGGCCAGAACCTATAAAATATTGTCAAAATATTTTGCAATAGTGAAAATCTATGTTGCATCAGTTCCAAGTTATCCAGGTGGGTTCTGGAGTTTTACCATTGCATCGGATTATTTTGACCCTGATAAAGCCGACATTTCAAAGCTTGCTGATAATACAAGATATATAAACAGAGAAGTTTTTCACTCGAGTTTTAAGCTTCCCAACTTTATCAAAGAGATCATTAATCATGTTTAGCTATTGACTGGTACATGCAGGCTAGTTTAAACTATATAATAGCCAATATAAGGCTATTATTTTTTCTTTTTGGGAGATAGCATGGATGAACATACTATCAGTTACAAAAGAATAATTAAAGTCTCTATTGCAGTTTTAGCTGTACTTGTAGGAGTCTTTACCGTCTACAAACTGGGTATTTTACTTGCTCCTTTTGTTATCTCTTATATATTGGCGATGATTCTGGAACCACTAATCAGATTCCTGGTTCATAAAGCAGGCATAAGTAGAAAATACTCTGCTTTAATCGCTCTTCTGTTTTTTTTGCTCACAGTTGGTGTCATTATAGCATTAATAGTAATAAAACTCATATCGGAAATTAAGAGTTTTTCAACTCTGTTGCCTAAATATGCAACAGACATTTATTACAATATAATCAACTTTTTCAATAATAATAAAGAGTTGTTTAATTGGCTTCCTAAAGACATATTTACCTATGCTCAGGATTTTATTTCTAATTTCTTTAATTCTCTAACTTCCGTAGCTAATACTTTATTTAAAACTGTATTGTCTACAGCTATTTCTATTCCTGAAGCTTTGCTGTTTGCAATTGTGACTATTGTTTCCACTTTCTTTATTGCAAAAGATAAAGATATAATTCATTCCTTTTTTAAGAAGCAGCTTCCTGAAAGTTGGATCAACAAGATTATCAGTATCAAGCAGGATATGTTTTCTGCATTATTTGGATATATAAGAGCACAGCTAATAATCATGGTAATTACTTTTACAGAATTATTGATCGGGTTTTCTATTATCAGAATAAATTATGTACTTCTTTTAGCCATAATAATCAGTATTTTGGATGCCCTTCCTATTTTAGGAACAGGGGGAGTGCTGATTCCCTGGGCAATATACCAGTTCTTGGTGGGAAACTATAAACTTGGTATCTCCCTTTTCATTCTTTATATAGTTATACTGATAGTTAGACAGCTCATTGAGCCAAAAATACTCGGAGATCAAATAGGTGTGTATCCTCTTCTTACCCTGGGATCAATGTATATTGGTATGAAGCTCTTGGGTTTTGCAGGACTTCTGCTGGGGCCGATCACTTTCTTGCTGCTTAAAAATATTTTTTCTGGAATGTTAAAAGGAAGAACTTTTAAAGAAACACTTTATGATAAAAAATAGGTATCTAATTAAAAAATAGACACTTAATTTTACTAAAGCTTATCTGATATTTCACCTTTTAATTCCTTGGTTAGTTTTTTTATAGCCTTTTTTTCTATTCTTGATACGTAGGATCTTGAAATTCCAAGCATCTTGGCAATCTCCCTCTGGGTCATTTCCACTCCGTTATTTAACCCATATCTTAATTCCAAGACAATTCTTTCTCTTTTTTTGAGAACAGATTTCATTTTTTCATAGAGTTTTTTAGTCTGTATCTGCATCTCCACTTTATCAATTACAGAGTCTGATTCATAGCTAAGTATATCGTTTAGTGTTATTTCGTTTCCTTCTTTATCCATTCCAATGGCATCCTGTAGAAATACCTCATTTTGTTTCTTTTTGTCAGCCCTTATATTCATAAGTATCTCATTCTCTATACATCTTGCCGCATAGGTAGCTAATCTGGTGCCTTTTTCATAATTATAAGTGGTGATAGCTTTAATTAAACCGATAGTCCCTATGGAGATTAAATCGTCTGAATCGTTTCCATAAGGGCTGTATTTCTTTACAACATGAGCTACAAGCCTAAGATTTCTTTCTATTAGTATATTTCTTGCTTCTTCACTTCCCTTTCTAAACTCACTGAGTAGCTTGCTTTCTTCTTCCGGTTCAAGAGGTTGCGGAAATGAATTAGGAGTTGCAAGGTATCCTAGCAGAAATATTACATCTTTAATAATTTCAAAAATAAACGAAAACAAGATGCATATCAAGATTAGGTACCTCCATGAAAGTCATACCTAATAATATGCATCTTACAAAAATGACGTGCTTGTACTAATTATTTAACTTTTTCTTTTGAAACAGTAATATATTCTCCTTCTCTCATGAGTATATGTCCCGAAGAATATGGTTTACCTTCAAGAGTAATTATCACTTTATCCTTTTGGAAGTAGTCACCGAAAGTATTGGCAATACAATCCAGAATCATCAATTCATAGGATGTGCCTGCATTCATTTCTTTAACAAGTTCGGAAGAAAAGTCAATAGCTACTATACCCTTCATATCGTCAAGACGGATATCTAATATTTTTACATTAGGAGTCAGTGTACCCTTCAGGTCCTGGCCTTGTAGGGGTTCTTTCAAACCATCCTCAAAGACTTTTTTTATGTCCTGATTGGTACGAAAATGAATTGTCTTGACAGAACTGATGATTCTGTCGTTTATGAAGTCCGGATAGTAAAATTTTATATCCTGAACAAAGGAAGCATTCTTTTCAATACTCTGAAGTTCACTGATAACAGTAAATGACTTGTCTTCCTTTGAAACAAATTCACTTTTTACTTTTCCAATATCTTTCACATAATAGTCTTTTATAATTGAATTGGGGCTTTCTGTCGTAATTTCCAGTGCTTTATATTTGCCTGACGGAGTAGATACTTCCTTATCTATTGCAGTAATGCTCCTGGTTGTAGATTCCCCCACACTCCATGTTGTACCTATTTTTATAGGCTCTTTTATTATTATTTCTTCGTTTTCTTCCATACTAGTATAATCATAAAGGTAGTAGGTTTCTCCTCTTGAGAATAACCTGACAATAGAGCCGTCCTTATACTGATAAACAAATACAGAAACTGTTCCCGGATTAATACTCCTTATTTGAACAATGTCATCTTTAACATAGTCCACATAGGTTTTATACTCTGCGAACTCATTACCGGTACCTTTGAAGTCCATAAAAACATTTTCCTCAAACAGGAAAAAATCTTTTGCTTTCAGAAGCTCTGCCCTCTGATTCTCTGCAGTGTCAGTAGCTTCAGTAATGGTTTGGTTGGAAGTACTTTCATTATCTGTTTTCTTGTTTCCATTTGGCATCCTTGCACTACGTCCGCATCCAGCAAGTAAACTTAAAAGCAGTACAATCAAAATGATAAATCTTTTCATTTTTTTCCTCCCGTTTTATTCTATTGTTCTGTTAACTTAATAATAAAATGAGACCTGAAACGCTTCTGGTATAATGGAAATTGCCACAAACCATTACCTCCCAGAAAGGAGCGTTTAGGTCTCATGACTATTATACCACCAAACGTTGTA
>DULL01000095.1 GCA_012840395.1 Clostridiaceae bacterium
AAAACTATAGTTTTTTACTGAAATAGGCCGAGAAAGCTATAATGCTCAACGAATATAATAGTAGCAAACCCGCTATTACGTATGCCCCTATAAGTTGATCAGCCAGCACCAAAACGAACGCACTGACGCTCATGGCCGTTATTAAGGTCATGCCCGAAAACCAAGCCGCCTTTTCACGTATCACCGTATTGCGTTCATCTCGCCATTCAATTTTGCTGCCTTCCTCGTCTGCTTCTTTCCTTGCAAGCAGGGGTGCGGCCTTCGCCGCGGAAATCCCCAGTACAATTATTCCTACTGTGGCCAGAATACCGGATTGCATAGGTTTTTCTGAAAACAACCCCAATAGCAGTAGAATCATGCCTGTTGAAGATAGTAAAACATAGATTCCGATACGTTTCATCACAGTTCCGGTTCCTCCTCATAGATAAAAATATCCTCAATGGATAAGTTAAAATATCGGGCTATTTTAAATGCTAGTATTATCGATGGATTGTAGCGCCCGTTTTCCAGGGATCCGATAGTCTGACGAGAAACCCGGAGTGCTGCCGCCAATTGTTCCTGCCGTATGCCCCTGGATTTTCTTATTTCCTCCAACTTGTTTTTCAAATCTATTGACTCCTATCAATGTGTAAGGTTAACTTTCCATCCCAATATATATAATATTTGAAACTTTGTCAAGTGTGCTTTCCATAAAAATATAAATTAGAATATAATTTTGTAAAGCATACTTTACATTCTCTAAATAAATTTGGTATAATTTTAGATATATAATCACCAGGAAGGGTGAACTAATGATTCCATTAATTAAGTTGAAAAATAAAATTTTTTATAATGAACTATTTTCTAACTTACTCTTTGTAGCCATAATTGCTTCATATATACTGCTCAAAGCCATCAGCAATTTAGCCTACGGTGCATCCTATTTCATAGCATTTCGCAGCGGTATCATGGGTGCCGTGATGTATGTTGCGGGAATGTATACAGTCAACCTAGCCTCAAATAACAGCGACGAAAATAAGCAAACCTTTCTAATTGATATGAGGATAGCAAAAAAAGGATTGGTTACTTCTGCAGTTTATTTTTTATTCCTTTTTACAACAATAATAGACAATCTTCAAAGAAAAGACATTCTTTCCGGGCTCCCAATACTTTCTTACCTGCCGGGGTACGACCATCTGATATCCATTATAGGAAGACTCTCACAATCCATTTCAGATATCACAAGTTTCATACTACCGGAACAAATTAGGAACATAATCCTTGGTAATCTGTTTTATGTACTTATACCATTTATTTTATTTAAGCTGCTGGGTTATCAGTTTAAAGACCTTTTTTCACTAAGATACGCAAGAGCAAGCTGGCCTATTCTCAGTATATATTTAGTTATGTTTTTCTCTAGTGGTATTACCATTAAAAAAATCTGGGGTTTTGTTTATAGCCTTCTTTACCCCGCATTATGCGAGGAATTCTTTCATAGAGGAATTATATTCCGTTCCGCGAACAACATTTTCAGAAAAGTTCCTATTGCATTATTAGTAGGTACCATCGCCTTCAGTCTAGTGCATTTCCCGGATTATTTCTTCAGGATTTATAATGGTAACTTATTACTCTCCTTTTCTAATATTGCAGATTTATTTCTGTTTGGTATTTTTATGGCATATGGATATCAAAAAACTGGAACACTTTTACCCTGGATATTGATACACGCTTTGTCTGATGCGTTATATCTTTAATATAAATAAAATGGGGTAAGCTTGAATAATTCGCACGATCCTATTTTTCTAACTCTGCCGTTTAATCCACTCAATACCTTTCAGTTGCAATAGGGTAAAGACATACATCACGATTTCAAAAATAGCAGTGGTATCAACTTCAAAGTTATGGAAATTCAAGCCAGCCCATAAGGTGTTGAGCCTGAATAAGCAATCTGGAGGGAATCCAGGATAGAATATCAAATAATCCACCTGTAAAATGCAGACCAAAGGCTATATGCTATCCCCAAAAAGGACCAACACTCTATAATAGAGCTATGGTTCTTGATTTCAAACACATAATCCAATACTTAATTTGAATTTTTAATCAGAAGATCAATTATATGCTCCTCAATTTCATCCGTTGTAGTATGACCTATATCTTTATATATTCTAAATTCAGAATCACAACCTACTATTTTATAAAGCTCTTCCGGGATTGGCCATCGTTCGACAACAGTATTGCCAAATTTATTAGGGTTTATATCTTTTCCACCTTCGTAAAAGCAAGTCTCAGATGCATCATTTGTGTCTTGCCCACCTATATAAAGAATTGTGGTATCTTCCTAAATTCTTGAATACTGATTCTTTCGCCATTCAATAAGTGAATATGCCCTTTCTTCATGGATTTTTATTTTATCATCTACAGTGTCTGTGTTATTAGGAATGACCAATAAATGCCTATTTTTTATGTAATTAGGCTCTTTTTCATACTGTGGCATCAATTGGCAATTGCGTTATCTTCCATGTTTTCGTGGGCATTGTGACCTTAATTTAATTCTCAAATAATCATTAATATCTTTTCCATGCTTTGGTAGCTCATCGGAAACAGTGTAGGCTGGAGGAAGAATGTTTTGAATAGTTCTTGCTGCTAGCCGACCGGCCGTATCGTTATCCAAATGCAAGGCTATTTCATTGATTTTCGGAAAGTCTTCTAAGTATTGCGTGAGCGCAGCAGGTAAGGTACTATCCTCAATAACCTTCTTTGGCATATAGATACCCGCAAGCGAAAGGTAATTATCCTGCCGCCAGTCCCTGCCGGAGAGTAATTCCAAAGTACAATATGATAATAAATCAATAGCGCTTTCAAACAGGTGCAGTTTGCTACATTCATTCCTGGCCGGGATAGAAAAGGAGAAGTGCTTATCGCTTCCATTCACTTCTCCCATAAACCTTCT
>DULL01000096.1 GCA_012840395.1 Clostridiaceae bacterium
TACATAGAAGATGATCTCCTTTTCTGTTATTTTTTGTTGAGAACTATATTTTAACAGGATTTCATCTTCTTTTCTATTTATTTGGAACTATATTCCAATTTATCCCTACAGTAATTTTACTCTATGAGAGGGACAGTCCTTCTTTTTTGCTATTTTTCCCTCTATCATCTTTATAATTTATCTTTTGTTAATTAACAAAAATTATTATATTAACACAAACTAATATTAATATTTATAATATTAAAAAAAGTGTTAAAAGTGAAGGACTGTCCCCAAAAAAGACTGTCCCCATGGCTTTTTTGGGTGTATGATTTATAGTAGCATTAGACATTTTTAATTTTATTTTTAGGCTTGATATTTTTTTGTTTACGAATATTTATTTTCAAACACAAATTTTTCTGAATGGAGGCTGGCTGAATATGAGAATAGACAGAATAGAAGTTTATTATGTTAAGAACCCAATGATTTCCCCCTGGAGGACAGCTTACGGAGAAGATGCGGACATATATTCCATTCTGGTGAAAATGTGTTCTGATGAGCATAGCGGTTGGGCTGAGGCAAGCCCTCTGTTTGCGCCCACATATTCTCCTGAATTTGCCTACGGTGTATACCACCTGGTATGCAAAATGTTTGCTCCATTGATAATTGGAAAAGATATTGAATCAGCCCAGGAAATAAACAATATACTCTCGGTTTTTAAAGGAAATCCCTTTGCAAAATCCGCTCTAGAAATGGCCTGGTGGGTTCTAAAAGCCAATATGGAGAAAAAACCCCTTCATAAACTTTTAGGTGGCAGCAGTGATGAAGTTGAAGTAGGTGCTGATTTTGGCATCACTGATAATATTGATGAGCTTCTTGTCAAAATTCAGGGTGCCGTATCAGCAGGCTTCAAGCGGGTAAAATTAAAAGTTAAACCAGGAAAAGACATTGATGTTTTGAGAGAGGTAAGGAAAAACTTTCCAAACCATACCTTCCATATTGACTGTAATTCAGGATATACCCTGGATGACCTGCCTCTCTTTAAAGAAATTGATAAGTTTGGTCTTGCAATGATAGAACAGCCTCTCTATCATATGGATCTTATTGACCATGCAAAACTTCAGAAGGCAATCGAAACTCCAATATGCCTTGATGAAAGCTGCAATTCGATATATGCTGCCCAAAAAGCCATTGAACTAGGTTCCTGCAAATATATTAATATCAAGCCGGGCAGAGTAGGTGGAATAAGCAATTCCCTGGAAATTATACGAATGTGCGAAGAAGCAGGAATCGGCAACTGGATTGGAGGAATGCTGGAAACTTCCATAGGAGCAGGCATATGCATTGAACTTGCAACATTAAATAACATGACTTATCCAAGTGACCTGTTTTCTTCTGATACTTATTACAAAAAAGATATTTCTTTTGAACCTATTGTGTATTCAAGCCCGGGAAAAATGAAACCTTCACAGGTTCCAGGCACACCATACCTGCCTGACCCTGCAATTCTGAAAGAGAGGACTATATTCAGCGAGGTTATAGAATTGTCTGAATAAGCAAAAGAATACTGAAGATTTGGAATATTTACTTACTCGTTTTTTCAATAATTAACAAAAAAGATTTTAATAATCCCACTTGACTTTTTGTATACCTTTCTGCTAGAATAATAGGGCGTGTTGCATGAGTTTTCTAGCAGGAAGGTAATTTCCTCAGGCATATGGCGGCGTAGCTCAGTTGGCTAGAGCATGCGGTTCATACCCGCAGTGTCGTTGGTTCAATTCCGACCGCCGCTACCAAACTCACAGGAGGTTGGATGCCAGAGGCCAAAATACAGGCCTTAAAGCTGTATTCTGACTTTTGGTCTTCAACCTCATGTAATGTATGGCCCATTGGTCAAGCGGTTAAGACATCGCCCTTTCACGGCGGTAACAGGGGTTCGAGTCCCCTATGGGTCACCATAGTTAAAGGCAGTCATCATAGACTGCCTTTTTTATTTAGTTAACAGGCTGAATATGAGTTAAATCATAAATATTACCAGTAATATCAATATCTGAAATAACATGCTTTACCCATTTTGAGCCTTTCCATAAAGTTACTTCCATGAAATATGGCTCCCTGAGCCTGATATCCTCCCAGGACTTTGTACTTTCGGCCAGTGGCAGGGTGTATTCCCAGTAAATATGATTGTCTTTTATTGAACTGTCAAGATTTATAACCACTGGAAAACTGACATATTCTAACTTAAAGTCTTTCTTATAGTCATACAAATTACCATACTTATCCCTGAATTCCATTGCTTCAAGTTCAGGACTAAATCTGATTTCTACCTTGTCTGCATATCCTTTTGTATAAATATTTATCTTTACCCTCTCCAGGCTTAAAAACCTGTGAGGTTCTCTGGAAAGTTTTTTCCCGAACATATCAATTTGTCCTCTCCAATGGTTCCAATACCCTTCTATTGTTACTTCAGAAATAACAAGATTTTCTACAATATATGGACCTCCATATCTGTAAGAACTGTTACCGGCATTATCAAAAGCTTGTACGTGTAAATACCACACCCCTTCAGAAGGTGGAACCATGCCTATTACTGTACTTGACGTTACATCCCAGCCAGATACAGGCACCTCGGCAGACTCACTCCAGCAATACCACAGTTCCTTTATACCACTGCCTTCATTATCAGAAGCTGCAATTATCACTTCGTCAGTTTCTGACAACTCCCCTGACTCGGGATTTATGCCAACTTCAGGTGGAGTCTTATCAATAAGATAAGTTCCTGATGTTAAAGTATTAGTATTATTCGCATTATCTGTTACTTCTATTTGAATTTTCCACCGGCCTTCAGTTGAAATGCTTAATATATCGGCCAGGTTTTTAAAGTATAAATTACTCCATTGACCATAATTGATGCCATTATTGCTTGAAACTCTATACCTCCATTGTTTTACACCACTTAGATTATCAGAAACTTTAAGAATCACATGAATGTCCTGATTTGTCCAATTACTGCTGCCGGGTATAAAAGAACCATCAGGTAAGGTATTGTCAATCTTATAGGGTCCTCCTGCCATGTATATCTTATTATTCTCATTATCACAGGATTCTACATGCAGGTACCATATTCCATTCTGAGTCTGGGTAACATAAAAATTATTACTAACCGTTGAATTCCATCCTGTGTTTTCCGGCCTTTCCTTAGAATTAGTCCATTTATAGCTGATAGTTTTAATTCCAGAACCTTCATCACTTGAACGTATATTAACTATTATACCGGTATTCTCCCATTCCCTTTCCATGGGATCTATTATCAATATAGGAGATAATACATCATCCACTACTCTAAAGTCCTGGCTGTATTCTTCTGACCAAAGCCCCTTGCTGTTTTTTACTTTTAGCTTCAATGTATAATCTCCTGTTCCATAAAGATTATAGTTTACAGGCGCAGCAGGTCCTGTATAAAGTTCACTTGTACTTTCCTGGGATTCTCTTTTTACTAGTGTCCATATTCGTTCTATAATTGGATTTCCCAAGGGGTCATAGGAATTATCTTCAATATTTGCCATCATATAAATTGGCAAAGGATCAGGCCATAGAACAAATTGTGCCACGGGCGGCTGATCGGTTTTCTTTGTTTCCAGGATTTGAATATAAGGTTTGCTCCACTCAAATTCCATATCCCTTACCTGAAGTTTAACCATATAAACTTTATCTGACGGCAGTTCAGAAGGAAGGATGCCTTCTGTCCAGCTTTCATCCCCGGCCTCTTTATATTGCCATCTCCTTTCAACAATGCCCCTGTCAGCCCTGCTTATATGGTCCAAATCATAGGAGATATCATTGATTTCAATGCTATAATTATTTAGATCAGGATTATGCTCCAATTTGTAATTAAACCGGGCAATAGGCTTCCTATGGATAAAAAGTGTCATTTTCTTATCATGGCTGCTCCATAATCTGTAATTGTCAAAATTCATATCATCTTTTGGGTTATCTCTGGCCTGGTACAGGATTTCATATTTACCTACTTTATCAAATACTGTAAAGGGCTCTGTCCTATAAATTCCAGAATCCGGTATGATTCCCATTGAATTTTCAAAGTAGTTTGGATCATGAAGATAACTCCACCTGCCCTCATAAAAAGGATCATTTTCAGGGTCGCTGTAGAAAGTATCTATAAGCATTTCTGTTCCTACAAGGGCATATCTATATATTTCGTTATTTATACTAGAATTATCAATAATATAATCCTTTAATTCTATAAGAGCAGCCTCTAAGTTTGAATTGTTAATATATACACCTCTGCCTTCATTTTGGCTGATAAGCTTATTTATCTGTCCCTTATTTGTTTCTGTTCCCATTCCCACAAAGTGGACATTGTTGGAAACAAGCTCAGATTGAATAGAGGCTGAAGCTTTGTCTTGATTTAGTTCAGCCAACTCTCCGTCTTCTATGTGTATAAAATACCTGTCTCCACCATCACGCCAGCCTGCATCAGTCAGTCTTTTTAGCAAGCTGGTATCTCCCATGGTTGCAGGTTTTTGTGAATAAATTATATTTGACTGGCTTCCATAGTACATGGTATCAAAATAATGAGGCAAGCTGCCTACAAGTTCATGGCTGTTGGTGTCTACATCATATGCATACAGGGTGTATAAGTTTGAACTTTTACTATAATATACTTTATTATCAAAGGTGGTTGTAAAAATTCTTACTTGTTCATCAAGTATTGTAGTTTCTCCAACACCTTCTATATATTTAATGAATCCCGCACCGCTTCCAGACTTCTTATTGTAAAATATAATATTTTCTTTCCTTCCATCAGTTAAATCGTTCGTCGAATTCTGACATATTATAGTTTCTCTGCCGCCCGTTAACTTTATCTTATAGAGTTCTTCAAATGGCCAGCTTAAAAAGTAAACATAGCCGTTTTTGTTGGCAATACCTCTGTCTAATGGAACAGTATTTTCAGTAGTAAAGGTTCCTGTAAAAGGATCATATATAGCACCCCGGGATAATATTTCATCATACCTCTTATAAGTTAATAATACCCTCCCATCAGGCAAAAGATATGGCCTCCAGAAGCTGGCATAATAAAAACTGTGGGTGTTTACTTGCCCGGTAAGCCTATTGTATACTACAAATTCCGATCCTGAGCTAAATTCCCTGACGGAGTATATTATATTCATATCATCACTTATAACAAATTGAGGATATACTTTCCCACTAACATTTATGGCTGTACTTGATTTATTAATAGGGTCATATTCATAAAGATATTGAGAATTATAATAATAGAATTTACCGTTGGAAGCTGCCTGGGCATATATTATACTATATGCATTATTCTGATTTACTCGCGTAAATTCGTTGGTGTCTGGATTATATGCATAAATATTATAAATATAATAATGATCATCAAAATACTCGTCATAATATACATTGCTGAATTGATAATAAAAAATATTATTTGGTTTTGCAGCAGGCAGAATATTAACATTCAGATCTATCCCCTTGGCAGAAAGTGCAGGCTTGATAATGCTATTTATCATACTCTCTATAACACCCATGTTGCTATGGTTGGTATTCCCTAGAGATACGGTTAAATCAACCTTCTTTTTTTCTGCCATAATGTAATCTACCTCAGGAGGAAGATTTACAACTTCTACTATCTCTGATGTATTACCTGTTTTATAATCTTCACTTTTTATAAAGGCTGGTATTGTTGCTCCAATGAATTCTTCCTTTATTTCTAAATCAATTTTATATTTTCCAACACTATTGACCTTCAGTTCCACATTTTTATTATTTCCCAAATTAAAGGTTGTCCAGCTCTCATCCTCAAAACTGCCGTCATTATCGCTGTCAAAAGCATATCTCCATGTCCTGCCTGCAATTATATCTCCATCAGGAGAGTATGACTTATCAGCCAGTTTTATAGTGGCCTGCAATGAATCCCCTACATCCCTGGTAATGGCTGTTACAGTACTAAAATCAGCTATGGGTGCTTCATCAGGGGCTATTGTAATGGTTAACTGGGTTGTATCTGACAGTCCCCTTGTATTTTTTACGGTTAGAGTTATCAGATATTCTCCTGGTTTTTTAAATAAAACTTCTTTTTTAGATGCTCCAGTCAATGAGCCTTCATATTTTATATCTGAAACTGTTCCCCCGGATAAAGGGGTTATTGTCCATGTAGTTAGATTATGATTTATAGGGTATAATGGCACACTATAGCTTCCGGAAGCATCAAGGGTAACTTTTCTATTTTCTTTTAATATGCCGTTATATGTTAACTTTGCAGAAGGGTAAGGCTCAATTACTCTAATGTTTTTTGTTGCAGTTCCTGTTGCTCCTTTATTATCTGTAACATTAAGGGTAATTGTGTAGTCTCCTGAATTGAGAAAAGTAACACTCCCAGATGCCCCCTCAATGTTTCCTATGCTGCCTGGGATATACCATTCATATCCTTCAATAGTACCGTCAGGATCATAGGAACTACTGCCACTAATATTAACATACTCTCCGGCTGTTACTATTACAGGTGATGATATTACCGCAACAGGTGGACTGTTTTCCGGTTCTGGCGGTGGAGGCGGTGGCGGTGGTGGATTCTTATAGAAATAAGTTTTACAATAACCAGACTTATTTAAGTAGGTATTTCCGTCTACTTTATTGTAAAAATCAGCAAAAGCTGTTGCCTTAAAAAGCTCAGTATATTCCATGGAATAAAATTTGCTTTTGCTCACCGTAAAAGTAAAACTGGCAGAGGCTGTTAAAGTTCCTTCCGGAAGGGTTATTTGTTGAAGTGTACTTTCTTCATTCTCTATTTTGGCAAATATCCTCCAGGATTTTATATTGCTGTGGTTGTTATAGTTTTTTAACTGAGCAGTTACTTTAACAGTTACTTTTTCATCTTTGCTACCGTCTACTTGTTTTTCTTCAGGTATTGCGGTTACAGTAATATCAACATAAGCATTTGAAGGTTTTACTTCTACATTGATTGTTTTTGTTGCTCTTATGCCCTGATATTCACACCTATCTCCCTGCAGCCTGTATACTGAACCTGCATCAAGGATACCTTCTAAAGTAATTGAATTTCTTCCGTTATTAAGATCCTTTTTATAAACTCTTTTGGTAAATGTAGCAAAAGGATTTGAAGCTGTAGCTGTTCTTGAAGCACCTTCAAAGGTAAGTACCACTTCATTAATTACATCTGAAGTCCTCTTTCCCATTGGTAAGTTCATGGTAGAAAAATCTCCTTTAACGGTGACGGGTATATCTACATATTCCATATCTCCTTCGATAACTGCGTCAGAAGCATCAATGGTACAAATTGGTGTTCCATAATTAAACCTGTCTATTATAAAGGTCATGTAGCGTAAGGTTCCGTCTGAAGCCTTACGGGTCAGCCTTACTGATCCGTCTGATATAAGGCCGGGAGCAACCTGCACAAGCATATATCTCCGTTGATTGGTAATATCACTTCCTGCCTGTTTTTGTACAACCTGTGACAATGAATAATTGTAAAGAATTCCGTCATTACGGATGGGACTGTAGTTGAGTATTCTATATAACTGGTCATCATGGGCTAGATTTCTATACCATGAATCAAGATTTTTATCAACTACCTGCCATATTCTATCAGGCAATGGAGCACTGTCTGGAGGAAAATCGGCAGGAAACCTATCATTTGTTATGCAGTTTCCAAAGTAATCATAGCCTAAGTGCCTGTATTCATAACGGCCATTTACCCACTTTTTATCCTTGTCAATATCATGTTCATGAGGTAAACCATATACAGCAACGCCGTACAGTTTATATACTCCTGCATTTAGATATTCTCCACGCATATTTATTAGCCTTATTCCATCAGCAGTTAATTGAGCTATGATTCTGTCTACTTCATCCTGGGTAAGTTCAGGGTAGCTTGGTGGATTGGTTGCTGCATATGTTGTCTTTGAATATAAAAATATCGGTATTATTAATGTTATACATATAAATATAGATAAAAACTTATATGTTTTTTGCATTTATTCCACCTATTTTCATTAACTATTTAATATTGGTATTAAACCTAATTTCAAAGGCTTCTCCATTACTGTTAACTATCTCATATCCATTAACATATAAAATTGAACGGTTTATCCTTTCCATTCCCTGACGTCGTTCCTGTAAATACTCATTTATGGCATATTCAAACAGCTTAGGCCCGTCTTCTTCCCCATAAACTATATTAAAAATTTCTTGTAAAGGTTCATAATACTCCATTGCCATAAACTCATTGTCCGCAAGGAATTTATCTATATGAGAATCATCCCAAAGTCCACTGGTATCCCAAAAAACATATGTGTCCTGCGTTTGTTCGTCATACCACTTTCTTGGTAATGGATCTAATGCTACATAAAACATTCCTGGGTATCTGGCTTTTTCTCCCTGAACTCGGTTGGGATAATAATGTATACCTACTCTAAAAGTTGCAGGGCTATAGAATGCCCTCACATAATGATTATCCCTTCTTGCATATTTAACCAGCTCTTTTATTACGTTATATGTAATTCTATTTATATCTTCGAAATGTGAATTATTAGGCAGAACTTCTCCTAAGCCGTTGTTTCTGAAAATGATCGCTCCGTTTTCAGCCCTAAAGTAATAGTTTGAAGCATATTCAGCTCCTTCTTCTGAGTTTATAAAGTCCTCAAACTCTTTATCTGCCTCGGCTCGCACAGTTGTTTCCATCACAAGGGAAGGTATTTTTCTTTGAATTGGGTCAATCATTCTATGAATTATGGCTGCCGCTTCTGCTCTTTGTGCATTGTTTTTAGGTTTAAAAGTGCCATCAGGCAGTCCGGTTAATATGCCTGTTGAATATGCTTTCAATATGTAATCTGTTAAATACATATTGGAATAATCAATATCCAATATAAGCTTCTTATAATCTCTAAAATTATCCAAAAATCCCTCACTGGAAGCTCTAACTATAATCATTGCCATTTCTTCTCTTGTAATTGGCCTTTGAAATGTATCAAATTCCCCATCAAATATAAGTGCCAGGGTTTTCGCCTTTTCAATATAAGGATCAGCCCAATATCCTGAATTATTTTCCCTCACCCTGTTACCCATAGCCATAACAACCATCTTAATAAATGCATCTGCGTATACCGGTTCATATGGTTTGAAAGTGCCGTCAGGATAGCCGTTAATGATGCCCTTATCAACCAGAGTCTTTACATTAGTATAGAACCATTTGTCCTGTGTAACATCAGGAAAAAAATCACCAGCATCCAGGGTTTCAGACGATGTTTCTGAAGATGTTTTATCTGTTTCATCAGATGATTCATCCATTGTTATATGTGAAGTTGTGATACTGGAAGTATTACCCGTTTCGCGGGAGGCAGCTTTAACCTCTTCAGTAAGCAAAAACTCATTAATAAATAACACTTTGAAAGTAAACAGAGTATATAACACGATACTTAGAAATCTTTTTCTTTCTCTTGTCATTTTGACCACCCTTCATTGATCATATAATAATTACCAAAAATTACATAATAATACATTATATTTCATAATTATAACGTATATGTCATAATTTGGCAATAGATGAGGCTGTTTTTTTGTGTTTTTTCGCAGACTTTCATTTATCCTTGAAAAAGAAAATATAGAAATGCTTTATTTTTACTCTATTTTTATTTGATTTGGCTTAATTTATTGTTTTTACCTGGTTATTTTTTGACCTGTTTTTTTGATCAATTTGATTTGGCTCACAGTCAATTGGTTTAAAAATCAGTGTAGATAAAGGAGGAACCTGAATCTTCAATGAGTAGGGTCTTTCATGGAAAGGTATCTTTTCTGCATATACTCCTCCAAGGTTGCCTGCATTGCTCCCACCATATATTTCTGAGTCACTGTTCAATATTTCCATATAATATAAATCCTGCGGCACTCCAATACGGTAATCATTATACAGCACAGGAGTAAAATTGCATACAAATACGAGAATATCTCCCTGATCCTTACCTTTTCGTATGAAGGAAAAAACTCCTTGATCCACATCATTGCACTCAATCCATTCAAATCCTTCAGGACAAAAATCCAGCTGGTACATAGCCTTTTCCTTCTTATATAAATTGTTCAAATCTTTAACATATCTCTGAAGTTTCTTATGGGCCTCATATCCTAGAAGGTGCCAGTCAAGGCTTTGCTGATAATTCCACTCTATAAACTGTCCAAACTCTCCCCCCATAAAAAGAAGCTTTTTACCGGGATGACCGTACATAAATCCATAGCTTACTCTTAACCCTGCAAACTTGTTCCAGTAATCCCCAGGCATTTTATTAATCATTGAGCACTTTCCATGAACTACTTCATCGTGAGAAAGAACTAATATAAAGTTTTCTGAAAATGCATACATTAAAGAAAATGTAATCTTATTGTGATGATATTTTCTATATATAGGATCCATACTTACATAACTTAAAAAATCATTCATCCAGCCCATATTCCATTTAAAAGTAAACCCAAGTCCCCCTGCATAAGGAGGCTTTGAAACAAGCGGCCAGGAAGTAGACTCCTCAGCAATCATCATTACCCCCGGAAAATATCTGAATACCGTGGTATTAAGCTGTTTCAAAAATTCCACAGCTTCTAGATTTTCTCTTCCTCCCCACTTGTTGGGCACCCATTGGCCTTCCTTCTTGCCATAATCTAGATATAACATGGAGGCTACCGCATCCACCCTTAGACCGTCTATATGATACTTTTCAAACCAGAATATAGCATTGGAAATCAAAAAACATTTTACCTCATTCCTCCCATAGTTAAAAATATGGGTTCCCCAGTCAGGATGCTCTCCCTGTTTTTCATCCAAATGTTCATATAGAGCTGTCCCGTCAAATCTGGCAAGTCCATGGCCATCCTTGGGAAAGTGGGCCGGAACCCAGTCGAGTATTACTCCTATACCATTCTGATGACATGTATCAACCAGGTACATAAAATCTTCAGGTAAGCCATATCTGCTTGTAACAGAGTAATATCCCGTTGTCTGGTATCCCCATGAACCATCATAAGGATGCTCGGCCACAGGAAGCAGTTCTATATGGGTATAGCCCATTTCTTTAACATACTTAACCAATTCTGCCGCCAGCTCTCTATAGGTAAAAAATCTGCCACCCTCTTCACACTTTCTCTTCCAGGAACCAAGATGTACCTCGTATATTGATATGGGTTTTTCCAATATATTTGAGCTGTCCCTGGAGTTAATCCAGTCCTTATCATTCCACTGGTAATTATCAATATTGTACACTATCGAAGCAGTATCCGGCCTTAATTCAGAATAAAATGCGTAAGGGTCGGATTTCAGATATATTTCCTTTGAGAAAGTATAAATTTCGTATTTATATATATCACCCTGACAAATTCCAGGTATAAATATTTCCCAGACCCCTGAAGAACCGAGAAGCCTCATCTGGTGGCGTCTTCCGTCCCATTGATTAAAATTACCCACAACACTGACCCTGCAGGCACAAGGAGCCCAAACAGCAAACAATACTCCCTCTATACCATTTATTATTCTAAAATGTGCTCCCAATTTTTCATATACTTTATGATGAGTGCCCTCATTAAAAAGATAAAGGTCATATTCAGAAATCACTGGAGAGAAACAGTAAGGGTCATAAAGCTCAAAGGTATTATTTGAATAATCAGTAATTTTTAACTTGTAGGTAAAAAATTCTGATTTATCTGAAATTATAGCTTCAAATAAACCTTCCTCATGGATTTTTTTCATATTGTATACTGCAGAATCTTCAACAGAAATAACATCAATCCGGGATGCATTTGGAAAATAAGTCCTTACAGCCAGACTCTCAAGTCCGGGTTCATTTGTACATACCTTATGCATACCCAATACTCTGAAAGGGTCTGAATGCTCGCCTCTAATAACCTTGTACATTTCATCTGTCATCTATATTGGTCCACTTCCCTTCCTCGATAAATTTTAGAGCTCTCTTTTCTGCAGCTTGAACTATATTATCTTCATAACCCATTATTTTAAGCAGTTTTATGGCATTTCTGGTATTTGACCTGCCTGGATACAGTTTATAATCAAAAGTAATATCATCTCCGGAAAAACTTTCCTGGAAATGATAATTGTCATAATAGTATCCTAAAATAGATGAAAGTTCTATATCATGTGTTGCCGCGACGCATAAGCAATTAATATTAGCAAGATTATACAGAACCTCTGATGAAGCGGCTATTCTTTCAACAGTATTAGTCCCCCGGAGTACTTCATCAATAAGGGACAGGCAGGGAATATTCTCATTAATACTATCAAATATTCTCTTCAGAGATTTTATTTCTGCAATATAGTAACTTTCTTTATTATCAAGATTATCTTTTAAAGCCATGGATGTATAAATCAGGAAATATGGAGATCTGTATTTCTTAGCCAGACTAGTATGAATGGTCTGGGATAGTATTGCGTTAATTCCTATTGTCTTGAGGAAAGTAGATTTTCCAGATGCATTTGAACCGGTAATCAGTACAGGTTTAGACAACCGGGCAGAATTGGCTACAGGCTGCTCTATCAAAGGATGATATATTTCCTCAAATTCCAAAATAACACGGGAATTATTGGAAGAATTTTTACTCAAAAAGGCATCCTTATTCAAGGCAGTATCCAAAGTTCCATTCAATATATTATACAGCTGCTCATCCAGATTATATAATTCAGGCTCGGTCCAATAGTTTAGGCTTTCCCTGTAAGATGCTACAGCAATAAGGCTGTCCAGCAGCCCTATGTTACAATATATTTCTTTCAGGTACATCCTATGCCTGTATATAACTTTTAGCAAGCTTTCAAAGGCTATTAACTCTCCAAGAAAAACAACTTTAATATACTCAAGAAATGGGTCTTCAGTACGATAAAACAAGGTGTAAAAGGATTTAACAGTAAATGTTTTGGTTTTTTTGTACATTGAATCCAGCTTTATTTTATATTCTTCTATTTCAGGAATATCAAGCCGGGATATATTTTTACCGCAGGATATCATATTCACAATATAACTCAGTGAATCAAGATGGCTGGATATCTCGTTCCTGGCTTTATAATAAATGGTGGTATTGGTTATCATTATCCCTATTATTAGCATAATACCTGCAGGAACATTAACAGCCAGTGCCAAAGGAGAGAGCAGCAATGCAATAGCCAGAGCCATGTAAAGCATTCCTTTTACAGGCACTCTTTTTTCTTCATTAAAAAGATAGTCTGATATTAGGGTATATTTCCTTTTTCCAAGTTTTGCAAGTACAAACTGTAGCGCCAGACGCTGTTTAGGATTTTCCTGAAAAAATCTTATAAGCCTTTCTCTTTCTAAAAGCTTGGTATCTTCCAATACAGGCTGTCTGAGAAGATAATATAGGTATTCTTCCCCGACGGTTGACTGGGTATTGTTTATACGCATATAAACCTTGTCCATATCTAGGTCATTCCAGGTAATATCATCTATGTAATGAATTGTAGGGTCTGATTTTTTAACATTTTTGAAGAATGTGGAAATATTGCTTATTTCATCACTGGTATATTTTTCTACAGGTTGTTTACCCCATTCATTAATAAGTTCGTCTTTTATCTTCCTGTTTCTCTTGAGCTTTTTTATTAATGATGATATTACAATTACAGCGATAACTATTAGGATTATTACTACCACTTCAATTTCCATTGCCTGTTTTTCCTCCTAAAATATCTTTACCATATCACCGAGAGAAGAAAACACATAATCTGGTTTTATTTCAGATGTATCCAAATCCTTTTCCTTTGTTTCACCAGTCAATACAAGAACACTGGTAACTCCATTGTTAAATCCTGTGGCTATATCGGTATAAAGCCTGTCTCCAATAATAACCATATCATCCATCTCAAATCCTGTAATACTCTTTATCATATCAAGAGTTTCCTTAAAAGGCTTTCCAAAATATCTTGGTTTTACCCCAGTTGAAGCAGTAACCATGGCGCATATGGAGCCGCAATCAGGTATAAAGCCGTCTTCTGTGGGACAGTTTAAATCCATATGTGTAGCCAGGAACATTGCACCTTCCCTTATATATTTGCAAGCCTTTGAAATCTTTTCATATGTAAGGGATGTGTCAAAACTAACCACCACAATGTCCGGATGCTTGTCCACCAGATTAATACCTGCGTTTTTGAAGCTGTTTTCAAGCAGGTCTGTTCCCACAAGATATATTTTATTCCCCCGGTAGTTTTCAAGTATGTATTCTATCGTAACATCACCTGATGTAATAATATTTTTTTCAGGAATATCACAACCCATTGAAAGAAGCTTTTTTCTATAAAAACCGGCGGTTTTTGAAGCGTTATTTGTAAAGAAAATGAATTCCTTCCCTGTTTCCCTTAATATATTTATAAAGGATAAAGAACCCTCCAGAATTTTGTTTCCCAGATAGAAAGTACCGTCCATGTCAAGAATAAAAAGCTTTTTTTCTTTTATCACAACTTTTCCCCCGTATTGAATGATATATAATAATGTAATTATAAAAATTATATATTAATTTCGCTGCAAATTCATCATTTCAATAAGGTTCCATTCTATTAATAATTCCGTTGCCAACTATGATTTTCTACTTCAAAAGCTCTTTTTAATTTTTCAATTGCCCTGGACTCAATTCTGGAGACATATGACCTGGAAATCCCAAGCATGTCAGCAATTTCATTCTGTGTTTTCCCTGTCCCGCTATACAGGCCGTATCTATGCTCAATAATGCTCTTTTCCCTTCCTTTTAATACTGTTTTAAAAAGTTTATGAAGCCTCTTCAGCATAATATTTAGTTCAACTTTTTCAGGTATTGTTTCAGAATCGTCCTCCAGTACATCAATAAGTTCTGTTTCAGTTTCATCACCTTCAGTGGACAGAGGTTTATGGAGAGAAACTTCCAGCCTGTTTTTGGCATTCTTTCTTATGAACATTAGAATTTCATTTTCGATGCATCTGGAAACATAAGTAGATAATTTTATTCCTCTGGAAGAATCGAAAGAAGACACTCCTTTAATTAAGCCAATACTTCCTATAGAAATCAGATCGTCAAAATCAATACCTGTTGAGATATATTTTTTCCCAATTCGGGCTACTAGACGCAAGTTCCTTGTTATTAAAACATTTCTTGCTTCTTCGCTTCCCTGGCTCAACATGCTTATATACTTTTCTTCCTCTTCTGGTGATAAAACCTGAGGGTATGAATTTTCATTGGACAGGTAACCAGTAAGGAAAAAAACATTTTTAACAACAGCATATATCGTTGTTAAAAAATTACAAAGCATATATGTACCTCCTATTTAATTTGAGTACTTATATATATATGCTTTAGTCCATTTGTTAGTGCGTGTACAATTTTAATTTAACGTTTTTTATGCAACATGACCTATATTGAGTACAGAATATTATTTACTTTGACCAGCTGTAGTGATAGTTCAAGAAGTGGATTTTTGCCATAAGATTTCCTCTGTTAGAACTTATTGCCTCAAGCTTATTTACTTTATGTTTCCCTTGTGATAGAATATATCTGCAGTTGGAATCTTTTCATAAAAGCATTATCAGGTTTGACTCAAAAATTATTTATTATTTTTTATTACATTATATTATATTGCAAAAACATACAACTTAGAACGACATAAACGCTGCATCTTAGTACGCTTATAGTATATGCATCTACGATTGGTCTGCTTGTTAGGTAGTAATAATGAACTACTAGTATACATATTGTATTATTAGGAAAAGGCTAGAACTGCATTTTTACGCAACCATCATTTAGTTGCCAGCACATTGCTTGTACCATAAATAATTTGTATTCATATAGTTTTACTTTTTTATGGTTGAGCTTTTACAAGGGGGGATATTTAATGATTGTTGACAGTTCTTAGTGACTGCTGTTTGACGTCCGATAATTTTTCTTCATAGTCTTAGAAAAACTGCGGTATTTTATGTAACATTCAATAATTTGAGATTTTCCCAATTACAAAAGATAAATAGCAATAAATGCTTTAAGAATCTTTTTTGGGGGTGTTTAAATGGATAAAAAGTGGTTGCTAATTACCATCATAGCAGTAGTTGTAGTAGCAATTGTAGCTATACCCTTGGGCATTGTATTAAGTGTGCATAATTCAGTTTATGATACCAGTTTTGAATACATTGAAGTAGAGGATCTCATAGCTGAAATTGCAACAAAGCATGTATATTATAATGCAGGGGACAAAACAGTTGAAATTGAAATTAGTCAGGACATGATAAATTCTATTATAAAAGACAACTTAGAAGGAATGGACCTTGGACTCCCTGCAAAAATGTCTTTACAAAGCGTGTTGTTTAATACAAAGGACCAGAGAATATATATCAATGCTAAATATGGTAATTTGAATCTTCCGGTCAGTCTCAAGGTCAATATTAGCTCTAATGATGACGGTATAACCATAATGGCAGACGATATGTTATTAGGAAGAATGAAAGCTCCTGGCTTTGTAAAAAAGCAACTGCCCACAGAACTACTTACATTTGAAGTAAAATATGATGACTTTGGTGTTCCCAAGGTATTTTCCGTTAAAGATATTAAGTTCGGAAGCGGTACAGTTAAAGCTGTTATCCAGCTTGATGTGGACAAAATCGTTGAAATGGCCATGGGATACAGAAGTGATCTTATGAGCGAAATAAACAGATTTAAAAACAGCCAGGGTGATATTGTTGCTACTTTCCTGAGCAGAGTTCTTGATACAGGTGTTTTAGAAGAGGCCAAGGTAAGAGAATATGTTGAGGGAATCCTTAACAATGAAGAGTTGGTAAATAGTGCAATTCACTTTGCTTTTGTAAAAGATTACAGCAAATATACAAGCAAAATAGGAGAAGCACAGGAAAAAGTTGCTCAATGGATTGAGCCTCTCACAAATATTAAAATATATGATACCATCGATGAAACTGTTGAAAAAATTCTCGATGACGAGAAATTAACAGATTTCTTAAAATGGTTCCTTACAGAAGATCAAATTGCCGAATACAAATCAACCATACTGGAGTACTACGGAATGTACAAAGAGTACTATGGAATGTATGAAGATTTGCTTGCTTCTATTGACGATTCTGTAGCAAAAATTAATATTAATCAGATCGATGAAACTGTAAACTCCATATTGACTCTGGCTACAAATATTAAGGACTCCAGGGAATTACTGCAGGATACTTTAGCACAAATAGATGCTGAAGCTTTATCAAAGCTTATTCTGTATCTTGAACAGGACGAAGGTTATGGCGGGGAATACATAAGAAGCATAGATCAGGATGGGTATAACGCTGTAAGAGATTATCTCGTAGATGCTCCTGGTACTAAGAAAGAAATTGAACAATTCCTGGCTGATATAGACTTCAAACCTGTTGATGAGTTCACTGATGCACTTGTATCTCAGAAAAACACTGTTGTTGGTGTAGTCAATACCTTAAAGAGAAAAGATTATGAAGGGGCTCTTAATAAGATAGCCTCAGGTGGTCTGGTAGACAGCAAAGCTAAGAACTGGGTTGATACATATACCAAGGAATTGGATGTAAATGCAATTAATGAACTTTTCCAACAATAATTAATATTTCTTTCTAAAAAAAGGACTTCATCTTAGCGGATGGAGTCCTTTTTAATTAATTCTATACAATTGTTCAATAATATAATAAAATAATGTTAACATAAATCAAACAAAGAAGGCAGAGATATAATATGAATCATCTTTTTATAATTAACCCTGTGGCAGGACAAGGTAAACCTCTTAAGTTGATTCCTGAAATTAAGAAAATATTTTCTTCCAGGAATGATACTTTTAAAATAGAAATTACTGAAAGGCCAGGTCATGCAACTGATATAGCGAAAGAATATACAAGTCAAAAAAAATACAGGGTTTATTCAATAGGCGGAGATGGTACTTTAAATGAAGTATTAAATGGCATGGTCAATTCAGGGAGCAGTCTTGCGGTCATTCCTGCAGGCAGCGGTAATGATTTTTCAAGGAACTTAAATTTAAATATTGCTTCAAAAAGATATAGTTATGATATTCTAAATAGAACAATAAACGGCAAAGAAGAACCTGTTGATATTGTTAAAATTAATAACCGGTACTTTATTAATATTTCCTCCGTAGGTCTTGACGCAGAAGTGGCTAATACCACAAACAAATTAAAAAGAACAGGTTTACTTAGAGGTAGTTTTGCATACCTTGTGGGCATATTTGCCACATTATTAAAATACAATAGTCATATTCTGAGAGTTACCATCGATGGGCAAACTTTTGAAAAAGAGTCCCTCCTTCTGGCAATAGCAAATGGAAAATTTTACGGCGGGGGTGTTCAGCCTGCTCCGGATGCAAGTATAAATGACGGACTTCTTGATGTATGTTTCGTAAAGAAAATGAGTGTTTTTAAAATTGTAAGACTTCTGCCCCTATATTATAAAGGCAAGCATGGAGGATTAGAGGAAGTTACCTTTTTCAAAGGGAAAAAGATTGAAGTATGTAATAACCATGAAATGGCTCTTAATATTGATGGAGAAATAACCATGGTTAAGAATGCAGTATACGAAATTATACCAAAAGGTATAAATCTTGTAATTCCTAGCCAAAGTTAAACTTTAATACATTTCCATTTGCCCGAGTTAAATCTGTGTAGAACAAGAGCCGAACGCAGTAGCTGGTCAGCAACCAATGCAATCCATGCTCCTTCAAGACCCCACCCCAGTAAATTTATAGCAATAATAGCCAAACCTGGACGGACCAGAAGTACAGTTATGAATATTATTATTGCTATTGCCCTTGTATCTCCCGCACCTCTTAAAGCTCCTGCCAAAATAAACTGGGATGACTGAAAAGGCTGTATCAGGGCAACCAGCATAAGAATTTTTGCTCCTTGAGCTATAACATCAGCCTCATTATTATATAAAGCAACAATCTGTTTTCCAAAAAAGAAGAATATCAAGCCAAGCAATATGGAAAAAACCATACCCAATCGCCTGGTACGCCTGCTATAAGCCTGTGCCATATCCGGACGTTTTTTGCCCAGGCTTTGTCCTACCAGAGATGTTGCAGATACTGCAAAAGCTTGCCCATTCATAAAGGACATAGCTTGAATATTCATACATATTTGATGGGTTGCAAAGGCTACTGTTCCTAAGGAAGCTACAGTTCTTGAATATATTATTACACCAACCCTCATAAACAACTGCTCAACCATAGCCGGTGCACCAATATTAATTATCTTCTTCAAGATTTCCAAATTTGGCTTGTAATTATCTCTTATACCCAGCTTCAAGTAATGTTTTCCACGGATGATAACAAAAACTGCTATAATAAAAGCTACACACTGGCCAATAACTGTAGCTATGGATGCTCCTGCAACTTCAAGCCTCGGCATTCCTAAATATCCATTGATTAAACCATAGTTAAAAAATACATTGACCAGATTTGCAACCAGATTATATACCATGGCTATTCTTGTACTTCCTACTCCACGCAAGGCAGCAGTCAAGGTACTTGTTAATGCTAAAACAATAAATCCAATCATCTGGATTTTCAAGTAGACAGTTCCTTCTGCCAATGTTTTAACATCAGGAGCTCCCATAAACCTAACAAAATCTTCAGAAAAGATATATCCAATAATTGATGCCACTGCTGAAAGAACAAAAGTAAGCAATAAAGATTGACGGAGAACATCATTAGCCTTTTCAGGGTTTCCTTCCCCTTTATATCTGGCAACTAATGCTGTAGCACCCACATTCATTGCCATAAACATAAGCATCAATAAAAATTTGGGCTGAGTAGTCAGTCCAACAGCTGTAATAGCCCATGAGCCTAACTGGCCTACCATCATCATGTCAACCATGGAAGCCAATTGAGTTAAAATAAATTCCAGGAAAGATGGCCATGCAATTCTGACCACGTCCTTATAAAGCATTTCAGAAGTTATTCCAGGAGGTAATGTTTTATTAACCTTTTCAACTTTCCCAAAGATGTTATCTAGATTGTCACCTGGTTCTACCAGATCTAAAGCCATTTGATAATGTTTATCTTGACTCTGTTTGTCTGAATTACATTGTATGTTCTCAAGCTCATCATCTTTATACTGTACGTTTACTGGTTCATCTTGAAGTTTGATATTTGGATTACTAATTTCCCTCATCTCCACAAAAATATTGCACACTTATTAATAATAACATTAATTTATTGAAATGTCTAATTAACAGAATGAATAACTTATACATCTCTATTTATTTATGATAGGGCTCACCGTATATTACTGAATACATGACTATTTATTTCTACATGTAAAAAGACCTCCTAAAAGGAGGTTCATCTTAAACTCTTGAGATAGATTAACTGATAGGGTGGCATACCTACATCTATTTAAAGACCATTTTAAATCCGTTTCCGCAACTCTTCATATTCATCAGGAGTTATTTCTATATCTTTCAATATTTTTCTAATAAGACCCCTTCCCAAATCTTCACCGTGAAATGGAACAACTGTAGTTCTTCCATCAGCATGCTTATAACTTTTATGACTTCCTTTTTGGCGTATCTCCTTAAATCCAAGGCTTTCCAATATTTTAGCCATATCTTTGGAAGAAATAATAGTCAGTTTACTCATACTACAACCTCGATTTGCTGGACTCCTACAAACTCATTCTGGAAGAACCCATCATCTTCTGTTTCCAGACACAATTCAATTGCCTCTTTTATTCTAGGAAGCAATTCCTCTACTGTTTTAGCCTGAGTATGGCATCCTTTCAACGCTGGAACAGAACCAACGTACATTCCATCTTCATCTTTTTCAATCAAAATAGTAAAGTTATACTTTTTCATAAAATCACCACCTGATATTATTATATCATATTCAGAACATATGTTATACTATGCTATGAGGACATTACTGCCTTTCTCTCACTTATGATAGGGCTCACCGTGTATTACTGAATACATGACTTTCCCTGAATATTAAGTAAAAAGTCGTACATCATGTACGACATATTTATAAATTATCATATATCTGGCCTCTATTTCCTATATCAATAA
>DULL01000097.1 GCA_012840395.1 Clostridiaceae bacterium
ACATAGAAGATGTCATCCTTTCTGTTAAATATTTTTTTAATCAACTATATCTTAACAGGATGCCATCTTCTTTTCCAATTTACTGGAATTTTATCCCTCTATCCCTACAGTAATTTTACGCTAACTATAAGCAACTACAAAGGCAATCACTATTAATACTTACCACTACTGCCTCCGCCGCCTGATCTTCCGCCTCTGCCAAAGGAACCTCCGCCAAAGCCGCCTCCTCTGAAGCTACCTCCTCCGAAGCTGCCTCCGCCAAAGCCGCCTCTGCCACCACCCCAATGTCCTCCTCTGCCGCCACCATAAAAGCTGCTCCAGAAGATGATTTTTAAAATTGTTGAAGTTATTTTAAACTTAAATATTACACCATCAAAAACAAAAAACATTATAAGAAAAATTGGTCCAAAATTAATGCCCCTTGTTCTTCTGACGGGTTCTCTTTCTGGAACATAAGGATGGTCCGAAGGCCATTCATTCCTGATATTACTTTCGAAATCAAGCTCTCCATCATCAAGTTCTACATTATATTCTTTCAGTATTTTTTCAACTACTGCTACATATCCGTTATAAAGTCCCAAATCATAATTTCCTGCCGCCAGATATGGATTCATATATTCTTTACGTATATTTGACGTACCAATATCAGTTAATATATGTTCAAGCCCATAACCTACTTCTATTCGTAAGTTTCGGTCTTTGACGGCATTTAATATCAGTACGCCATTATCAACATCCTTTTGCCCGATTCCCCATTTTTCAAACAGTTCAGCACAATAACTGTCAATATCCTGATCTCCTAAGGTATCAATAGTTACCAGTACTACCTGGGCACCGGTTTTCTTTTCAAGTTCCTTACCAATGCTGGCTATCCTGTTTTCCACATCCTGGCTAAGTACATTGGCAAAATCATTTACAAAAAAAACGGTGGTAGGAGATGGATACTCTCCCTCTGCGTAAACTACCGGAGAGATAACAGAAAAGAGGATTAACACAATAGTTAGTGTTCTCAAAAATTTTCCGTGTCCTTTTCTCATTTAATTAAACTCCACCCCCTTACTTATGCCTGTCTGATATTACAGGCTATATATATTTATTATATATTACTCAACTTATCCCGAACTACTAGAAATATTTAATATTTAATATTTAGTATTTAACATTTAACATTTAATATTTAATACTTAATATTTTATAAACTTAATAACTATAAATTTACTAAATAGATTAACTTCAATGTTTAGCTTCCAAAATCAATTTTGCTTCTTTCTTTAGCATAGTCTGATGCTTCAAAATAATCTTTAGGAGTAAAACCCATAAGCCTAGCAAATATATTGCCAGGGAATCTGCTAACTTTAAGGTTATAATTTTCAACAGCTTTTATAAATCTGCTTCTTTCAACAGAAATCCTGTTTTCCGCTCCTTCAATAGCCTCCTGCAGGTTTTCAAACTGGGCACTGGATTTTAAATCCGGATAATTTTCTATCACAATATTAATCATTTTTTCAGCAGCAGTTCTGGCTGCAGCATCTGCATCAAGCTTACTTTTCACATCCTGAGTCTGGCTTTCTAAAATTTCTCTTGCAGTATCAAATTCAGCTCTTGCCGCAGCAATTTTTTCAAGAACCCCCTTTTCATGCTTGCTGTATTCCTTGACTACCTCAACCAGGTCGCCAATTTTGTCAGCTCTTGCCTGCATCACGTTTTCAACCTGGCTCCATTTGCTCTTTACATCCTGCTCTGCGCTTACAAGTCCGTTATATGAGGAAACCGCACTACCTAATAATATAATCACTATCAGTGCTGCTACTCCCCATTTCATCCATCTTCCCCAAGGATATGCATTGTAATTGCTAACCACACAAATCACCCTCCTTTAATAGTTAATCTCGAATAATTGCTATAGGGTAAATAATAAATAACATTGAGTATTACTCTACACTCTATATTATAATGATATTTAATATTTGTCAAGTAAAAAAAAGATAGGATTATTATATATTATCCTATCTTTATCATTATATCTTATAAACATGTTATTTATGTGCTTTTTTTGCATCTATAGCTTCTTTGGCCTTTTCAGCTATGTTGGCAGCAGTGAGCCCGTATAATTCTAACAGTAAATTAGGTTTTCCTGATTTACCGTATTTATCCTGTATTCCTACTCTTTTTACAGGAACAGGATAATTTTCAACTACAACCTCTGCCACTGCGCTTCCAAGTCCGCCAATTATATTATGTTCTTCAGCAGTTACAATCGCACCTGTTTCTTTTGCAGCTTTAATAATTAATTCTTTGTCGATTGGTTTAATTGTATGAATATCAATTACTCTTGCACTAATGCCTTCCTTAGCCAAGATATCCTTTGCTTCTGTGGCGTATTGAACCATAAGACCTGTAGCAATTATTGTTACATCCGTGCCATCTGCAATGGTAATTCCTTTTCCTATTTCAAATTTAAAATTGTTTTCGTCATAAATTACAGGAGTAGCTAAACGCCCAAGTCTCAGATATACAGGGCCGTTATATTCAATGGCAGCTTTTACTGCATGCCTTGTTGAAACAGCATCTGCAGGACATATTACAGTCATGTTTGCCAAAGACCTCATTATTCCTATATCTTCCACAGCCTGGTGAGATGCGCCGTCTTCTCCAACAGATATACCTGCATGTGTAGCTGCAACCTTAACATTTAATTTTGGATAGCATATGGAATTTCTAATTTGTTCACAACCTCTTTCAGCAGCAAATATTGCGAAAGTTGATGCAAACACTATCTTGCCGCATGTGGAGAGCCCTGCTGCCACAGCCATCATATTGCCTTCTGCGATTCCCATGTTAAAAAATCTTTCTGGATACTTTTTCTTAAATGTATCAGTTTTTGTTGATTTTGAAAGATCTGCATCCAGGACAACTATTCTGTTGTCAGAACCAAATTCAGCTAATGCATTTCCGTATGCTTCTCTTGTAGCAATCATTTTTGCCATTTCTATTCAACCTCCAATCCGGATAAGTACGCGTCCAACTCGGCTATTGCCTGATCTCTTTGCTCTTTGTTGGGGGCAGTGCCGTGCCATCCTGCCTGATTTTCCATATAAGATACGCCTTTGCCTTTAGTACACTTACATACTACTACTGTAGGAACACCCTTGGTTTTCTTTGCTGTTTCAATGGCCTCTTTTATTTGAGCTAAATCATGCCCGTTAACAACTAATACATTCCAACCGAAGGCTTTAAACTTATCTTCCACCACTTCAGGAGACATTACATCAGTTATTTTTCCATCAATCTGCAAACCATTATGATCTAGGAATGCAGTTAAATTGTCAAGCTTATAATGGGCAGCTGCCATGAATGCTTCCCAAACCTGGCCTTCCTGGAGCTCTCCGTCCCCAAGAATTGCATAAACCCTGTAATCTTTATTATCCAGTTTACCTGCCATTGCCATTCCTACGGCTGCAGATATTCCTTGTCCCAGGGAACCTGTCGACATATCAACTCCTGGTACATCTTTCATGCTTGGATGTCCTTCTAAGTAACTATCAACACTTCTGAACTTTAATAGCTCTTCCTTAGGGAAAAAGCCTTTTTCAGCCAGTGCAGCATATAATGCAGGCGCACAATGTCCCTTTGACATTACAAACCGGTCTCTGTCTTCCCACTTTGGATTCTTTGGATCAACTCTCATTTCATCAAAATAAAGAACAGTTAAAATATCTGTACAGGATAGAGAACCTCCCGGGTGCCCTGACGAAGCCTGAAAAACTTGCTCTATTATATGCTTTCTGATCATCGTTGCAGTTTTTTTCAGATTATTTAGTTTTTGCTTGTCCATCGTCACAACTCCTTTAATTGAAATTTCTCACATTAGTATACTACAGGGTGCAAGAATAGTCTACTCCTACTCCTGCTCCAAATCTCTAATCATAATCTTTAAATCCTTCACCTAATACTTCTCTAACTTCTGTTAATATTACGAAAGCACTGGTATCAACTTTTTTTACAATTTCTTTAAGCCGTGTAATCTCGTTTCTATGTATTATGCAATAAAGAACTTGCTTTTCGCTCCGGGTATACATACCCATTCCTTTTAACGCAGTCACTCCTCTGTCCAGTTCATACATTATTTTTGAGGCTATCTCATCTGATTTATCAGATATAATTAACACGGCCTTTGCATAATTGACACCTTCAATTATTATATCAATAAATTTTGAAGAAATAAATAGAGTTACCGTAGCATACAACGCGAGCTTTACACTATGAAAGAATAAGGCTGCCAGTATAATTACAACAGTATCAATAAATAACAAGCTTTGACCTATGGTAATCGTAGGCATAAAGCGATTTACTATGGCTGCTGCAAGGTCGGTACCCCCTGTAGTCGCTCCTGCTCTGAAAACCAGTGCCAGACCCACTCCCATTAATGCTCCTCCGAATATCGAATATAGAAGAAGATCTGGGGCAGAAGATACATCATCAAACATCAGAAGATATTTTTGAGAAAAACTTGTTGCAAAGGGCTGCATAATATCTATAATTAATGAAAGAGAAATTGTACCGTACAGTGACCGGAAAGCAAACTTTGTCCCGATTATTTTTATACCCATAAAAAAAAGAGGAGCATTAATTGCAAACATGGTTATACCCAAAGGGAATTTTCCCTTACTTATATGGTAAATGACCGTTGCTATTCCTGTTACTCCGCCTGGCGCAATTTTATAGGGTGAAAGAAATATATTAATTGATATGGCTATAATAACAGAACCAACTGTTATTATTAAATAATCCAAAAACTTTTTCTTCATGCTTCCCATAGTATCACCTTATACCCACTTTTAATATTCTTCTTTTAATGTCCTTATTTAATATCCTTTTTATTTTTTCAGTTATCTGTCCTTTAAATTTTATAAATAGAATATAATTAATACATGCATAAATTTATTATTCCTGTATAATGTGGAAAAAAATCCTTGAAATCAGGAATATTGAAGAAATTGACAAATATTCATGCGGAATAAGGAAATAATGCCGAAAAAGATAATGATGTGGAATAGTAAATAATAGCGGATTTACAAATATTAATGCAGAATAATAATCAAAAAGGGCTGAAGTAAAATAAATTTACTTTCAGCCCAAATAAAAAATATTATGACAAACGCTGGATAACCCACTAAGATGTTTTTATTTTCCTTCTACACTTTCCAGATAATTATTAAGTTCTTCTACAAGTTTGTCAGCATCTATTCCATGAACTGCACAAGCTTCTTCAATACTTTCCATTGAAGAAGAAGGGCAACCCAGGCAATGCATTCCACTATTCAAAAAAATCGGTATAGTTCCTCTATCTAATTTCAGAACTTCTCCTATAAGCATATCTTTTGTTACTTTTGCCATATAAACCCTCCTATATTAGCATTAATTAGCATTTTGCTCTTAAATTAGCATTTCGCTATTTAATTATATAACATGCTCTTAATAAAATATACCCCTATTTATGTGTACTTAACCGAATTATTTTACTCTATATTTTTCCTTACCAATTTTATACAAATCATTACCTTCGCTGTCAATTATCACATAAGCCGGAAAATTTTTTACCTCCAGTTTTCTTATGGCTTCTGTCCCAAGGTCCGGAAATGCAATTACTTCCTGCTTCACAATAGTTTTGGAGATGAGAGCTGCAGCTCCTCCAACAGCTCCAAAATAAAGAGAGCCATATTTAACCATGGAATCTATAACTTCTTTACTACGCAGTCCTTTTCCAATCATTCCTCCAATGCCAAGTTTTATTAACTCCGGTGCATAAGCATCCATTCTTCCGCTTGTGGTGGGACCTGCTGAACCTATTACTCTTCCGGGGGCTGCAGGGCAGGGACCCACATAGTATATTATTTGTCCGGCAACATCAAAGGGCAGGGTTCCCCCCTCCCTTATTAACTCTATGAGGCGTTTATGGGCAGCATCCCTTGCTGTATAAATTGTTCCGCTTATATATACTATATCTCCGGCTTTTAGTTTTTGGATAACATCTTTTTTCAAAGGTGTCTGAATATAATATTCCATGTTCTCACCATCCTAACACTTTAGTTTCTTGGTTACAAAACCGCCCCTACATGCCTTGTAGCATGACAGCTTATATTTACCGCTACAGGAAGTCCGGCAATATGAGTTGGAAATACTTCTATATTTACAGAGAGGGCAGTAACTCTGCCACCAAGGCCCCCAGGACCTATCCCCAGCTTGTTTATTTCTTCCAGCAATTCTTTTTCAAGATTATTTAGGTATTCTACAGGATTAGCCTTCCCGACAGGTTTCAACAGAGCCTTCTTCGCAAGTATCGCTGCCTTTTCCATGGTACCTCCTATGCCTACTCCTACTATAATGGGAGGGCATGGATTGGGTCCGGCTTTATCCACAGTATCAATAACAAATCTCTTTACTCCTTCGATTCCATCTGAGGGTTTTAACATTGCAAGGCCGCTCATATTCTCACTGCCAAATCCTTTTGGCATCATTGTAATTTTTAGGGAATCACCCTCTACAATATCATAGTGTATTACAGCAGGAGTATTATCGCCTGTATTCTTTCTGTAAATAGGATCTTCTACAACAGAACTCCTCAAATAACCATTCCTATATCCCCTTCTGACTCCTTCATTTATAGCTTCTGTAAGTGAACCGCCTTCTATATGCACATCTTGTCCAACTTCTGCAAAAACTACCGCCATTCCTGTATCCTGGCAAATAGGAATTTTTTCTTCAGCTGCAATTTGTGCATTGGATATCAATTGTTCCAGTATACTCTTTCCTATATCGGATTCTTCGATGTCAATACTATTTTTTATAGCTGTCTCAATATCTCTCTGAAGGAAAATGTTTGATTCAATAGCCAGTCTTTCAACTGTTTCAATTATTTCTTCTACTTTTATTATCTTCATGGGCTCCTCCGTAAATAATAGCATAATAATAGGAATTTCTGAGTTTTTCCATTGTTTTTAATTATATATTATCAAATTAAGAATTAACAGTTAAATATTTAATGGGACATTAATCTCAGCCTCTGATATAATAATAATGTAATAGAATTCGTTCTAGTGTTGCCGGTGTTACGGAAGGAGAAGACAGTTTACAATGCCTAACAATATATTGGTGTGTGTCACACAGCAAAAAACCTGCGAGAAACTTATCAGAAAAGCCGCAGAGCTAAGAGACCAATCTCTTAACAGTCCCTATGAAATACAGCTTTTTGTACTCCATGTAGCCAAAAATGACTGGAATTTCCTTGATAATGCTAAAGAAGGAGAAGCCTTGGATTATCTTTTTAATATTTCAAAATCCGTAGGTGCAGAACTAACAGTATTAAAATCAGACGAAATAGCAAAATCAATATCTGACTTTGCAATAGAAAATAATGTAGGCAGAATTATTATGGGAACTTCTCCCGGAGACCACCAAGAAAATAAATTTTACAACAGGCTTAAAGCGCTTCTGGGAAACTCGGTTGATATACAGATAGTACCTTAATAACCCTTTTGTCAACAAAAAATGATATTTTTTCAGTCTTATTCCTTATTTGTTCTAACCAGTACAAAAGTACCTAAAAATATTGGTAAATATGGATTATTTTTATGCTAAAAGCTTGACTTGAAGCTACTTTCATTATAGAATAATGTCGAATCCCAAGTTTAGGAGGTAGAGTTTATGAATAAAACTGATTTGATAAATGCTGTTGCAGCAAAATCCGGACTTAGCAAGAAAAATAGCGAAGCAGCAATTAATGCTTTTATATCATCAGTTGAAGACGCTTTAAAAGCTGGAGAAAAAGTTGTACTCGTTGGATTTGGTACTTTTGAAGTAAGAGAAAGAGCAGAAAGAAAAGGAAGAAATCCCCAGACTAAGGAAGAAATAATTATACCTGCTTCAAAAGCACCTGTTTTTAAAGCAGGAAAAGGCTTAAAAGAGATTGTAAACGGATAGCATCGACATACTTATTATCCAATAAATCATTTACATAAACAAGGCCTTATTAACTCGAGTTAAGAGGTCTTGTTTATTTTTTATCTATCTTGTTTATCTTTTATCTATATTCTTTTATTCATTTTATTCTATATCATTTCACACTAATTATATCAATAATTTCCTTAGCAAGTTCTACAGGTCCTCTTTCAGAACAATCAATTATAATATCAGCATATTTCTCATAAAGTGGATTTCGTTCATCAAACATATCCTGTAAAGATTGATTTTCATTCCTGGCGAATCTTCTGTCAGCACCTGCCCTTTCAATGAGCAATTCAAACTTATTCTTCAAATATACTATTACTCCATCTTTCTTAAGATGACTCATGGAAAGTGGACTGTATACAACACTGCCACCGGTTGCAATTACTGAATTTGCAGTGTTCAACTTAAGTATAATCTTTTCCTGTATATTCAGGAAAGCCTCCCGGCCTTCTTTAGCGACTATATCTTTTAGCTCTCTTCCCTCAGCTTCTTTTATTAATAAATCAGTATCAATAAACTTCCTTTTCATAATACCAGCAAGAGTTTTACCTACCGTACTCTTTCCTGAACCAGGCATTCCAATCAGAACAATATTAGACTTTTCCAAACAATCCCTCCTCCTTATCCCTGTTCTCGTTTATACTCTTTATTCTTATGTTCATTATTTCCATCTTCCTCGTTATAATCTGTCCCATTTTGGGTCTATTTCTGTGGAAACAGCCCTGTAACCCTTTGCCATCAGAATAGCGTCCAGCAGCGCAATTCTGACCATGGCTTCGCAGACAGGATATATTCTGGGGCAGAGAGAAGGATCACTCCTGGATGCAAATAAATGAGTCGTATTACATGGCTTCTCAATATCCACTGTTTTTTGTTCCTTCATAATTGTAGGGGTAGGCTTTACTGCAACACGAATGCGGATTTCCTCTCCGTTTGAAATACCGCCGAGAATTCCTCCTGCCCTGTTTGTTACAAATCTTATTCTCCCGGATTCTTCGTCATAATAGGGTGTGTCATTTGCCTCAGAACCCTTAAGACTGGAAAATCCGAATCCTTCTCCAAACTCTATACCTTTAACTCCGCCTATGGACATTATTCCATGAGCTATGGTAGCACTCAGCTTGTCAAAAACCGGTTCACCAAGCCCTGCGGGCACACCTCTCGCAATAACCTCAACAACTCCGCCGCAGGAATCTCCCTGGGATTTCACTCTAAGAAGGTCTTCTATCATCGCCTTTGCAGCTTCTTCATCAGGGCAATTTATCTCATTTTTTCTGTAATTATTTTTTGCCATTTCATAGGTTATGGGTTTTGCTTTAATTCCATGGGATTCTGTAACAAACCCGATAACGTCAATGCCCATTCTATCTAAAACAGCTTTTGCCACAGCTCCACCGGCAACTCTTGCAGCAGTTTCCCTGCCTGAGGCGCGGCCTGCTCCTGCCCAATCAGCAAATTGTCCGTATTTCTTATAATATGTATATGAAGCCTGGCCAGGTCTTATAAAGTTCTTATTTTTTCTGTGCTGCTCAATATGGATATCTTCTATATCACTGTTAGGAATTATCATACCCACCGGAGCACCTGTAGTAAGATCTCCTTCCATGACTCCGGAAAAAATAAACACCCTGTCTTGTTCCTTTCTAGGTGTATGCAGGGAGGATTGTCCCGGCTTTCTTTTGTCTAATTCTTCCTGAATTAATTTATTTGTAATCTTTATTCCAGGTGGAACACCATCCACAATTACCATTAACCCGCCATATAATTCCGCAGGTATATCCTTAACTTTACGGAATCCTCCTCCATAGGACTCCCCAGATGTAGTAATCCTGAAAACCCTGCCAAATGTATTCCCCATCATATATATACAACTCCTTTTGCCTCTTACTTCATATTAGTTTCGAACACCCTTGACTGAACCGGAAGGTCAGGGACGATTTTCCGAAGCAAAGGGACGGTTCTCCTGCTTCGAAGCATAGGGACGGTTCTTCTGCTTCCGGTGTTTCCGCATTAATCTATTATTTCAATTTCACCGCCACAAGATTTAACTAATTCAACAAAATCAGGAAAAGTTACATTTATAGCTTCAGCTGTATCAATAATAGTTTCACCTTCCGCATTTAAGCCTGCTACCGCCAGCGCCATAACAATACGATGATCACCATGGCCTTTCACTTCACAACCTTTTAGCCTGCTTTGCCTTATTATGAGTCCGTCAGGAAGCTCCTCCACATCTGCACCCATCTTTTTCAATTCTTTATACATAACGTTAATACGGTCTGTTTCTTTTAGTCTGGCCTGGGGAACATTCACAAGTCTGGTTTCTCCTTCTGCAAAACATGCTGCCACCGCTAAAGCCGGCAATGCGTCAGGAATTGAATTCATGTCAATTTCTCTTCCTTTAAGTCCATTTCCCTGAACAACCACAAAATCTTTATGTATACTTACATTAGAACCCATATCTTCAAGGATCGAAAGTACTGTTTTATCTCCCTGAGGATCAGTAATGTCCAGATTATCAATGGTTATCTCTCCTTCTGATATAGCAGCCATCACCATGAAAAAAGTCGCTGAAGAAAAATCTCCCGGAATAGTAACAGAAAAAGGCTTGTATGATTGATTTCCTTCTATAAAGAATTCTTTAAAGTTATTATTTTTATACCGTATACCCTGCCTGTCAAGCCACCACATAGTCATTTCCACATAAGGTATTTCATTGAGCTCTGTCAGCACTAATTCCGTGTCACGCTCAAACAAAGGTGCATTTATAAGTATGGATGAGAGATATTGGGAAGTTACAGAACGAAGGCTTGTAGTTCCTCCCTTTATTCTGCCTTTTACAACTACAGGACACATGCCATTTCCTCTGGTAGAAAAGGTTGGAGAACCCAGATTGTTCATAGCCTCTATTAAAGAAGCCATAGGCCTCCTCCTGATTTGTTCGTCTCCCGTAAATACAGAATACCCATCTCCCAGGGCAGCAGTTACAACTCCAAACCTCAAAGTTGTTCCTGAATTTCCTACATCAATAATATTCTCAGGAGTAATGGGCTTACCTCCAAAGCCTCTTACAATAAACCTGTCTTCTGTTTTTTCTATTGTAGCACCCAAAGCTTCACAAACTTTTACTGCCGATAATGCATCATTTGAAATCAGAGGATGCACTATTTCAGACTGGCCCTTTGAAAGGCTGGCAATAAACAAGGCTCTTATAGTATGAGATTTAGACCCTGGAACTCTGATTCTTCCAGAAACACTTGACTTTCTAACTTTTAATAACATATACTACCCTCCCTGCCACTGATTCAAAAAATAAATCAGTATCCTACCATGCTACGTTCATATATAAAAATATATAATTTATAAAATATTAATATATACCTTTCATAAAGTCAAACACAAATAGGAATTTGATAGCGTTAATTTACTGTAGGGAAAAGAAGTATAGATAACACCCTGATATTTAAGTTAGTGCAACCATTCCCGGTCACGCCCTTGACAACAAGCATCTCCCATATGGGTTTGTCAGCCAGGGCGG
>DULL01000098.1 GCA_012840395.1 Clostridiaceae bacterium
AAAAAGTATAGAGAGATGGATTAATGAATATCCAAGAAGAATGTTTGGTTATAGGTCAGCCATAGAAATGGCGGTATGATGTATAGAATTTATTCCAGTAAGCAATGGATTTACCAAATTTTTCACGGCATTTAATATTGCAATTTATAATAAGGCTGAAGCCTGGAAAAAAGTATTTGCTTTATCTCAATAACGTGTTATAATGTTAAAGTGATTTTATATTAAAATTGGGGGAATCAAAATGAGAAAATTCAGAATGAAGAAATTAATGATGGTTATTTTGGCACTAACCATGATTCTTGCGTTAGTTGCTTGTGAAAATACGCAAACTAGCAAGTCTCAGAATGAAAGTGATTTGAGTTACGTAAAGAGTAAAGGCAAACTGGTTATTGGCTATACCAATTATGCACCCATGAATTATACAGATGAAAATGGCGTTTTTACCGGTTTTGACACAGAGTTGGCAATCTTAACATGTGAGAAGCTTGGAGTTGAGCCTGATTTTGTTGAAATCAACTGGGATACCAAGGAAGTAGAACTAAATGCAAAATCTATTGATTGCATTTGGAATGGTTTGACAATAAATCCTGAACGTCAGGCAACCATGGAGATTACCAGACCTTATGTTAAGAATGCGCAGGTAGTTTTGATGAAGGAAGGTTCTGCCTATAATGGTACAGCATCTTTAATTGGCAAGACTGTAGTGGCTGAACAAGGCTCTGCCGGAGAAGATACCATTAAAGATGATGAGAACCTGAAACAGGCGAATTTTGTTCCAAAGACCTTGCAGACAGACTGCCTGATGGAATTGAAATCTGGTACTGCTGATGCAGCTGTATTAGATATGACCTTGGCAAAAGCCATGACTGGTAAAGGCACTAGTTATGAGGATATCGTTATTGTGGATTACTTGGCTGAAGAAAATTATGGAGTTGCCTTCCGCAAGGGTTCTGATATTTGTGCAGAAGTAAACAAGATTTTTGAAGGTTTTATCAAAGATGGAACCATGGCTTCACTGGCTGAAAAGTATGGACTGGAACTTGCTGAAGAATAAACATAAGGTATATTTGACAAAAAGCATATTAAGCATGTAGTATATTATGTAGTCAACATATTAAGCATGTAGTATATTATGTAGTCAACATATTAGGTATACAGTATATAAAAAAATAAAATTTACTAGGTGTACAGTATATCAGGTGTACGACATATTAGACATATGGCATATTGGTATACAGTATATTAAGTATTCAGAATATAAAATTGAGCGAGGGGCAGAGAGGTAATTCTCTGTCCAATCGCTTGTATATTGAGGTAAGAGAAAGAGATGAATGAATTTTCTGTAATTATTAGTCGGTTGTCGGAGAGCTTTATACTTAATTGCAAGCTCTTTGCATTGACACTTTTGTTTTCACTGCCATTGGGAATGATAATTGCTTTTGGTTCCATGAGCCGCTTCTACCCTCTCCGGTGGCTGGTGCGCACTTTTGTCTGGGTAATCCGTGGAACACCGTTGATGCTGCAGCTTATCGTAATGTATTTTGGCCCTGGTTTATTGAATATGTCTTTTTCCTGGCCAAGTGGCGGATCAGGACGATTTGTTGCTGCAGTTGTTGCATTTGTAATAAATTATGCCTGCTATTTTTCGGAGATATACCGGGGAGGTATTGAGAGCGTTCCGATAGGTCAATATGAAGCGGGCTTGGTTCTGGGTATGACAAAGAGTCAGATCTTTTTTAATGTAACGCTGCTCCAGGTAGTGAAGCGTATTCTGCCTCCAATTGGAAATGAAGTGATTACCCTGGTAAAGGATACCGCTCTTGCCCGTATCATTGCAAATAAAGAGATTATTATGATGGCTGGAGAATATAGTAACAGAGGACTTATTTGGCCCCTCTTTGCCACAGGGATTTATTTTCTTGTATTTGTGGGAGTGTTAACTATACTGCTTGACTGGATGGAAAAGAAACTGGATTATTTCCGTGTGTGAGAGGAGGGGGATTTAGTTGGCGTTTTTGGAAGTTATAGGTATTGAAAAATGTTTTGGAAACCTTAAAGTTTTAAAGAAGATCGATTTTTCTCTGGAAAAAGGAGAGGTAATTGCCATTATAGGTTCTTCCGGAAGTGGAAAGACTACATTACTGCGGTGTCTTAATTTCCTGGAAAAGCCTGATAAGGGAAAAATAATCATCAATAATAAAGTAATTTTTGACGCAATGGATCCTGCCACTCAAAAAGAAAATGAAGTAAGGAAAAAGCGTCTGCATTTCGGTTTGGTTTTTCAAAATTTTAATTTATTTCCTCAACATACAGTTCTAAAAAATGTTACATTGGCAGCAGAACTGTTAGCCAAAGAACGTCCGGATTACAAACAGGAGAAAAAAGCCATCCTGAGGGAGATTCAGGAGAAGGGTAAAATGCTTCTTTCACAGGTTGGTCTATCGGATAAATTAGACTACTATCCCCATATGATATCCGGTGGACAGCAACAGCGTGTAGCTATTGCCCGTGCTTTGGCCCTGGAACCGGACATTTTATGTTTTGATGAACCTACTTCTGCCCTGGATCCTGAGCTCACCGGTGAAGTGTTGAAGGTAATTAAGAATTTAGCAGAGAACAACACCACGATGATTATTGTGACTCATGAAATGGATTTTGCCCGGGAAGTGGCAGACCGTGTTATATTTATGGATGATGGTGTAATTGTTGAAGAAGGTTCTCCCCAGGAAGTGTTTGGAAATCCAAGGGAAGAGAGAACCAGGCAGTTTCTGGCCCGATATAAGAATAATGGCGTATAATGGCGTATAAAGTTTGAATCGTACCAGACTTAGACTTGGGGAATAAAAAAATGGTGCTAAATCGCAAAATTACTGGTTTAGCATCATTATTATTTGTGATATATAACATTTGTTTTTCAACTCTGAAAGAAATTTATCAATGCATTATTTCCTGATAACAAATTCCTAGTTAGCGTAAAATTACTGTAGGGATAGAGGGATAAAATTCCAGTAAATTGGAAAAGAAGATGGCATCCTGTTAAGATATAGTTGATTAAAAAAATATTTAACAGAAAGGATGACATCTTCTATGT
>DULL01000099.1 GCA_012840395.1 Clostridiaceae bacterium
AAAAGCCTCCCGAAAAAAGAAAGGAATCAAGTATTACGGGAGATAAAAGGAATAGAAGGGATAACACAAAGACAGGCTGCAAGGATTTTGGGAGTTTCCCCGAGCCTAATATTCAAAGCTTAAAAGGAAAGTAAGAGAACTTGGAAGAAACAGAACTTGGAAGCAAAAGAACCGTCCCCATGCTTCTTGATTTTCGGCCTTTACTTTTTATGTTTTCTACACTATAATTTAATTATATTTATCATCACGAAGGAAGCTTATAATTTAGTTTACTCTGTTTTCTGGTTTAAGCTTTAACATAGCTTAAACTGAAATATTGTCAAAGCTATGAAAGGAAGAAGTAGATCAGTTGAGGCTTTTCAGAGAGCAGCCGGCTGGTGGGAGGCTGCAGGCGGACTGATACGAAATACATCCTGGAGCTGCTGCCTGAACTGTTAGTAGGGTTTGACGGGAACGCCCGGTACAGCGTAAAAGTGTGTTTGCACTTGTTGAGGGAAATTCCGTGAGGAATTTCCGAACCAGAGGTGGTACCGCAATTCATGCCCTCTGTTCCAAAACTGGAACAGGGGTATTTTTGTTATAGTAACAGGGAATTTTATTTAACAAAAAATTTGTCACAATAACAATAATAAAAATTTATCATTTGCAGGAAATTATTACAATTTTACTTACTGATATTATATTCGTAATACTAATATTGAAAGGGAGATTTTAACATGAAAATCTATGAAGAACTTGTAGCCCGTGGATTAATTGCCCAGGTTACAGACGAAGAAAAAGTAAAAGAGCTTGTTAATAGTGGTAAAGCTATATTTTATATTGGATTTGATCCGACTGCCGATTCTTTACATGTAGGTCATTTTATGGCATTGTGCCTTATGAAACGGTTGCAAATGGCAGGTAACAAACCCATAGTGCTTATTGGTGGAGGAACAGCCTACATAGGAGATCCTTCCGGACGTGCTGATATGCGTTCCATGATGACACCCGAAACAATCAGGCATAACAGTGAGTGTTTTAAGAAACAGATGGAAAAATTCATTGAATTCGGCGATGATAAAGCAATTATGGTGAACAATGCAGACTGGCTCTTAAAGTTGAATTACATCGAATTCCTTCGTGATATAGGACCCCATTTTTCAGTAAACAATATGCTGCGTGCCGAATGTTACAGGCAGAGAATGGAAAAAGGCCTGTCATTCCTGGAGTTCAACTATATGATTATGCAATCCTATGATTTTTATTACCTGTATCAGAATTATGGTTGCAATATGCAATTTGGCGGGGATGACCAGTGGTCCAATATGCTGGGCGGTACGGAGCTCATTCGGCGCAAATTAGGAAAAGATGCCTATGCCATGACTATTACATTATTATTAAACTCAGAAGGCAAGAAGATGGGAAAAACAGCAAAGGGTGCTGTCTGGCTTGACCCCAACAAAACTTCACCCTTTGAATTCTTCCAGTATTGGAGAAATGTTGATGATGCTGATGTTATTAAGTGCCTCAGAATGCTTACTTTCTTACCCCTTGATGAAATCAGCAAAATGGAAAAATGGGAGGGCAGCCAGCTTAACGAAGCTAAAGAAATTTTAGCATATGAACTGACAAAGCTGGTACATGGTGAGGAAGAAGCCCAAAAGGCATTAAATGCTTCCCACGCTATTTTCCAAAGAGGTACAGATGATTCCTACATGCCTACTACCGAAATTACAGAGGAGCAGCTTACGGATAATGCTATTAATATAGTGGATCTTATGATAGCTTGCGGCCTGGCACCTTCCAAGAGTGAAGCAAGACGTCTGATACAGCAGGGCGGTGTTTTTGTAGAAGATAAAAAAGTTAAGTCAATAGACTATAGCCTTACTTCAGATCAGTTGAAAGATGGTGTCAAAATTCGTAAAGGGAAAAAGACATTCCATAAAGCGGTAATAAAGCAGTGATTAGATAAAAGGAATAACTTTATCTTAATCCTGTTACCGGCAGAGAGATAATCTGCCGGCGGACCAATAATCTCTCAAAAGGCGCATTATTTTCTGGCGGGCGGATAATTCCAGAATTATCCGCCCAATTTAGTTCATAATTGAACATAATTTTTTTATTAACTATGTCAATAACTTTTGAAAATGTCACCTAAAAAGACTAAAAAAACGAGTTAATTATCTTGTGAAAATGTCACTTAAAAATAAAAAAAGTGGTGTTGGAATCTGTAAAATGAAAAAGCATTATTGA